>NZ_JATABH010000017.1:0-79825 GCF_036533775.1 Vibrio sp. M260112
AAGAAGTCTCGTTTGGTCACTTCGTTTCATTGAAACCTAATTTGAAACCCCTCTTTATTTAGAGAAATTTCTAATTGGATTATCATCAACGAGTGCCCACACAGATTGATAGGTTTATATTGTTAAAGAGCTCCCCTTCTTTGTGACCAACATCACTTCGGAAGAGGCGGTCATTTTAGCGAGTTAAAGTTTAGTGTCAACCACTTTTTTCAAACTTTTTTCAAGCGTTTCCACTTGGCTAAGTGACCTGCTAACTGGGCTTTCATTCTTTCGAAACCTTAGCTTCGAACTGTTCCCGTGTCAGCGAAGGGGGCATTATAGAGATCGGAATAAACTTGGCAACCCCTTTTTTGTGTTTTTTCTGACTTTTTTGCTGTTCGATTAATTTTCGATCTAAAAGTGGTAAAAACCGCCCTTTTGTTTACATATTTTTAAACTTATTGGCAAAAAGAGTGACCTTTTCCCAGTTAGTATATTCTACTTCCTTGCTGGTTTCGGTTTCTCCGCCTGTCATACTCATTATGAATTTAATCATGGTTCGATCAAACCAGTTGTAACGAGGGTAATAGAGCGCACCAGCAAACACACCAATTAACTCGGGTTGCCAAGAAGATTTCTTGAGAAACGTCTTTATATAAGCACTGCCTTCTGGCGTATCTTTACCTTGGTCTTCTTTTCTGGCGGTCAGGTTCACACAAAAAAAGGCAGATCTACTCGATTGCAACGCGGGTAGGTTGCTCTCGATAAACTGGTATAGCTTCTTGTTAAGATGCCCATATCTTATCGATGCCCCTACTAGTACTCGCTCATACTGTTCAAAGTCGACACGTTCTGTCGTATGAAGGTCAACAAAGTCACATTCGTAGTCTGAGAGTTGCTCTCTTATATGATGAAAGATTTTTTTGGTTTGACCTTCACTAGTTGAGTAAAGGAATAATGCTTTGGCCACACTCTCTCCTTAGCTACGCCAGAAAGTAGGCGTAAGTAATATTAATAGGGTGAATATTTCTAAACGTCCAAATAGCATAGAGACGATCAGCACCCATTTGGCTTTATCATTCACATCTCCAAAGTGGAGCGCGACTTCTCCAAGGCCAGGACCTAAGTTGTTCAATGTTGCAGCGACAGCGGAGAATGCGCTTAACTCGTCCATACCTGTCGCAATCAGCCCTAACATGCAGACGACAAACACTAGCGCGTATGCAGAGAAGAATCCCCATACAGCATCAACGACTCTTTGTGGCAGAGCGCTACCACCAACCTTGATGGTATAGACTGCACGTGGGTGGACAAGACGTTTTAGCTCGCGAACCCCTTGGAGTGTTAGCAAAAGGATACGAATAACTTTCATGCCACCACCCGTTGAGCCCGCACAACCACCGATAAATGACGAAAAAAGAAGTAGTACTGGTAAAAATAGCGGCCAATCCGCAAATCCTGTTGTTGTAAATCCAGCCGTGGTTGAGATAGAGACAGTCTGAAACAAGGCCTGATCAAACACATCATATATAGAGTCATAGGTGTGATGGTTCAATAAGATCAAGAAACACACGACAAACAGCAGTATTTGTATAAAGACAAAAGCTCTGAACTCGGGATCTTTCCAATAGTATTTAGGGTGTACACCACCAGATGCAAACGCTGCAAAGTGGAGGGAATAGTTACACGCAGAGATCAGTAAGAATACGACGGTAATCATATTGATCGCATAGCTATTGAAGTGCCCCATACTGGCGTCATGAGTAGAAAAACCACCAATAGCAATGGTAGAAAAACTATGACCTATCGCATCAAATGGTGTCATTCCGGCAAACCAAAATGCCGCAGCACAAGCGATGGTTAAACTCAAGTATATGTACCAGAGTGCTTTTGCCGTTTCTGCGATTCTTGGTGTCATTTTTGAATCTTTGACTGGGCCTGGAATTTCAGCTCGATACAGCTGCATACCACCGATACCTAGCACAGGTAGAATCGCCACGGCTAATACGATGATACCCATCCCACCAAACCATTGGAGGAACTGACGATAGAATAGGATAGCTTTCGGCAGATCATCTAAGCCAACGATCACGGTAGCACCAGTCGTCGTCAGTGCAGAGAAGGATTCAAAAAAAGCATCCGTTACTGACACGTTGGGATTGTCAGCAATTAAGAATGGAATAGAACCTGCGCTACCGAGTACCGTCCAGAACAAGACGACTATCAAAAAACCATCACGAGCCTTTAATTCGTGTTTATGATGACGGTTAGGGAACCAACAAACAGCACCACAAAACAACAGTACAAAAAAAGTTGTGACAAAAGGAACACCTGCACCATCGCGATAGATCAGCGCGACTAACGCAGGAGCGAGCATAGTAATGCTGAAAAGGGCGAGAAGAAGCCCTACGATGCGGATAATTGATCGAAATTGCATGAATAGATTGATGTATGAAGCGTAGCTTCCGACTTCCTGATTATCTTATAATTTGTCCAAAGGCGTTATCTTTACCTTGGCAGCGCTTTTATTAATGATGGTTTGGGTAAAGTCCTTCACCTGACGAACTTCTATCTCGACCAGCATTTTAACCGATTCACTATATTCCGCGCTTACCTCTTGTGCTCCGAATTGCGGGAGAATAGATTGAGCGATCGGCATAAACCCATAGTCTAACTCTAGTAATAGCTCAGTGGTTATTTTTTTCTCAATTGTTTGAAGCAGCTTGAGAGCTTGTTGTACCCCACCACCATAAGCTTTTACTAATCCGCCTGTGCCCAGCTTAATTCCTCCTGAATAACGCGTAACTACTGCGGTTATTTCACCAACGCCAGATCCAGACAGTTGAGCCAAGATTGGTTTCCCTGCCGTTCCTGACGGTTCACCATCATCACTAAACCCCCACTTCATCGAATCTTCGGGGCGACCAGCGACAAATCCCCAACAATTATGGCGTGCATCAGCATGTTTGGCTTTGATCTGCTCAACGAACGTTTTAGCGACTTCAATTGAAGGTGTGTGAGCAAGATAAGTAATAAAAACACTTTTCTTTATCTCTTCTTCGAATATGACGGCTTGTTCTGGGATTAAATAGGGTTGGTCATTCATGTCATCAGTTCATTTGAGATCGTCTCGCCAGTTTAGCATGAGAGCAATTTGAACGCCGCCTAAGATATGTTCAAGCGCACAATGTTAAACACTTGTTTAAAAAATGTATTGAATTTAGCCATTGGCGAGTCCAAACTAAAATAACTGGTCTAACCAGAATAAAAATAAAACCACTTTCCTTTATAGCGGCTCACTGAAAGCACACGAGTTATTTGTGCCGACTTTTAGCAGCTATACACGCAATCCAAGATTGTATGTCATGGAGATAGACAATGATTTACCAAGCCAAAAACCTACAGGTAAAGGAATTACAAGACGGAATCGCTGAACTGAGCTTCTGTGCTCCAGCTTCCGTCAACAAGCTCGACCTTGCCACTCTTGAATCACTGGATAAAGCACTAGACGCCTTGTATGCCCACAGCTCTCTAAAAGGCCTGTTACTGACCTCAGATAAAGAGGCATTTATTGTTGGTGCTGATATCACTGAATTTTTAGGTCTATTTGCTAAACCTGAAGCTGAACTCGATCAGTGGCTACAATTTGCAAACAGCATTTTCAACAAGCTTGAAGATCTACCTGTACCAACGCTATCAGTGCTTAAAGGCCACACTTTGGGTGGTGGATGTGAGTGTGTACTCGCTACCGATATCCGTATCGGTGATAAGACCACCAGCATAGGTTTACCCGAAACAAGACTCGGCATCATGCCTGGTTTTGGTGGCTGTGTTCGTCTTCCTCGCGTTATCGGTGCTGACAGCGCTATGGAAGTGATTACTCAGGGTAAAGCTTGCCGAGCAGACGAAGCACTAAAAATAGGCTTGTTAGATGCGATTGTAGAAACAGACTCACTATATGAATCAGCGATTACGACACTGACGCAAGCGATCAATGAAAAGCTAGATTGGAAAGAGCGCCGTAAACAAAAAACCTCGGCTCTTTCATTGAGCAAGCTCGAGTCAATGATGAGCTTCACGATGGCAAAAGGTCTAGTCGCACAAAAAGCTGGGCCACATTATCCAGCACCAATGACGGCGGTGAAGACAATCGAAGAAGGCGCTCGCTTAGCTCGAAATGAAGCTCTGGATGTTGAGCGCCGCTACTTTGTTAAGCTGGCTAAGTCTGAAGAAGCAAAATCTCTGGTCGGGCTATTCCTCAACGATCAGTATATTAAAGGTATCGCGAAAAAAGCCGCTAAGTCAGCCAACAAAGATACCCAACGCGCGGCAGTACTTGGGGCTGGCATCATGGGTGGTGGTATCGCTTATCAATCTGCGTTGAAAGGCGTGCCTGTCTTAATGAAAGACATCGCTCAACCATCACTCGACCTAGGTATGAATGAAGCCTCCAAACTATTGAATAAGAGTCTTTCACGTGGCCGCATCGATGGTTTCAAAATGGCGGGAATTCTTGCTTCAATCACGCCGAGCCTACATTACGCAGGGATCGAAAACTCTGAAGTTATTGTTGAAGCGGTGGTAGAAAACCCTAAAGTGAAAGCGGCGGTGCTCAGTGAAGTAGAATCTTACGTCAACGATGACACAGTTATCACGTCAAACACTTCGACAATTCCAATCAATCTATTAGCGAAATCATTAAAACGTCCAGAAAACTTCTGTGGTATGCACTTCTTTAACCCAGTGCACAGAATGCCACTGGTTGAGATCATTCGCGGCGAGCATACCTCAGATGAAACCATCAACCGTGTCGTGGCTTACGCTGCGAAGATGGGTAAATCTCCAATTGTTGTTAATGACTGCCCTGGGTTCTTTGTCAACCGTGTTCTATTCCCATACTTTGGAGGCTTCAGCAAGCTCCTTAGTGACGGTGCAGACTTCACTAAAATTGACAAGATCATGGAACGTCAGTTTGGCTGGCCAATGGGCCCTGCATACTTACTTGATGTGGTTGGTATTGATACAGCTCACCATGCTCAAGCGGTTATGGCACAAGGCTTCCCTGAAAGAATGGGGAAATCTGAGCGTGACGCGATTGATGCTCTGTTCGAAGCAGATAAATACGGCCAGAAAAACGGCAACGGTTTCTACAGCTACAGTGTAGATAAACGCGGTAAGCCAAAGAAAACTTTCAGTGAAGATATCTTACCTGTACTTGCTGATGTGTGCAGCGCGCCAAATGAGTTTGATGACCAGACCATTGTTGAACGTATGATGGTACCTATGATCAATGAAGTTGTTCTGTGTCTACAAGAAAACATCATTGCTTCACCACAAGAAGCCGATATGGCTTTAGTTTACGGACTAGGCTTCCCTCCGTTCCGTGGCGGTGTATTCCGCTACCTAGACAGCATCGGCATTGCTGAGTTTGTCGAAATGACCAAGAAGTACGCTGATCTAGGTGCAATGTATCAAGCTCCTCAGTTACTTATCGATATGGCAGCTAAGGGTGAAACTTTCTACGGCACTCAACAGCAAGGTTCAATCTAAGGAGAGATTCTCAAATGTCTATGCATAAAAGAAATGTTGTAATTGTAGATTGTCTACGCACTCCAATGGGTCGCTCTAAAGGTGGTGCTTTCCGTCATACTCGAGCTGAAGATCTCTCTGCACATCTAATGAAAGGAATTTTGGCGCGTAACCCTCAGGTTAACCCGAGCGAGATTGAAGATATTTACTGGGGTTGTGTACAACAAACTCTGGAGCAAGGTTTCAACGTTGCACGTAACGCCGCTCTGCTAGCTGGGTTGCCGATTGAAATTGGTGCAGTCACTGTTAACCGCTTATGTGGTTCATCAATGCAAGCTTTGCACGATGGCGCGCGCGCTATCATGACGGGTGATGCCGAAATCTGCCTAATTGGTGGTGTCGAGCATATGGGCCACGTACCAATGAACCACGGCGTTGACTTCCACCCAGGTATGTCTAAGAACGTCGCCAAAGCCGCTGGTATGATGGGTTTAACAGCTGAAATGCTTGGTAAACTCCATGGTATTAGCCGAGAGCAGCAAGACGAGTTTGCAGCGCGTTCACATGCTCGTGCACACGCAGCAACCCTAGAAGGTCGTTTTAAGAATGAAATTCTACCAACTGAGGGACATGCCGCTGATGGTACTCTGTTTACTCTCGATCATGACGAGGTGATTCGTCCTGAAACATCGGTAGAAGGTCTCTCTCAACTTCGCCCTGTCTTTGATCCAGCCAACGGCACTGTGACCGCTGGTACTTCTTCTGCTCTATCAGACGGCGCTTCAGCAATGCTGATCATGAGCGAAGAGAAAGCGAACGAGTTGGGCTTAACTATCCGTGCACGCATTAAAGGTATGGCGATTGCAGGTTGCGATCCTTCGATTATGGGATACGGTCCTGTCCCTGCTACTCATAAAGCTCTCAAACGAGCAGGCTTAACGATTGAAGATATTGATGTCGTGGAACTGAACGAAGCGTTTGCGGCTCAGTCTCTTCCATGTGCGAAAGATCTCGGCTTGCTTGATGTGATGGATGAAAAAGTAAACCTTAACGGCGGTGCTATTGCACTTGGTCACCCATTAGGCTGTTCTGGCGCGCGTATTTCAACGACTCTGATCAACCTAATGGAAGCTAAAGACGCTAAGTATGGTCTAGCAACTATGTGTATCGGTCTTGGTCAAGGTATCGCTACTGTATTTGAGCGTCCGTAACATCAACCGAAAAGATCAAAAACGCCAGCTGAAGCTGGCGTTTTTTATTTGATCAATACTTCAACCAATCTTGGTGCAATTGGTTCGATGATCCTAAGTAATCGATCATCCATTGGATCAGCTTATGGTTATCATCTTTTCGCCATACAAGGCAACACTGACTCAGGGGCTTTTCATCAGGCAATGTCTTCTCCACCAGCACACCTTCGTGGATTAACGGCATGGCGATATGACGAGGCATATAACCCACTCCGACGCCATTTTTCAAACATTCGATAGCACTGTACCAGTTAGGTAGCAATAAGCGACGCTGTTTAGGGTAATGCCCGGTATGACGCTTGGGTAACACGCTCGAAGTATCATCAAGACAAATTGCAGGGAACTGACTAACAAACTCCTCAGATAAGTATTGTTCCCTCACACAAGGATGGGCTGGAGACATAACAAATGCCCAATCAAGCACTCCCATATCTCTAACCTCAAAATCACCGCCAACTGGTATCGCAGACGTCGCACCAATCACAATATCTGCTCGCTCTTGGGCTATCGCCTCCCATGAACCATTAAACACTTCCATGTTGATTTGCAGTTCGGCAAATTCGAATTCTTGGTAAAAGCTTTCGACTAAGGGCTTGAGCTTATCGAGTTTGACTACGTTGTCTAAGGTTAACTTGAGTGTTGACTGCCAACCATGAGCAACTCGACGCGTTTGAGACTGAATCTCCGCCATCTGTCTAAGAAGCATACGTGCCTCAGCGATAAAGAGCTCCCCCGCGGGCGTGAGCTCTACTTTTCTCGGTAAACGGCGGAACAGAACAACATCTAGCTCCTGCTCTACTTGGCGAACACCATAACTAATCGCCGAAGGCACTTTACTACTCCCGATAATGCTCGAGTTGTGAGTGACGAGTAATCGATAACAAAAAGGAGCAGCTTCACTAAGCGGCTCTTTTTATAGTAAGTAGTTACAAACTTTTTAGGCCCCACTTTTCAGCAGTGCGCTTGAAGAAACCTTGTGTTTTTTTCAGTTCTACCCAGTGATTAATATAATTAATCCACACCTGGTCATTTTGAGGGAGTAGCATGGCGATGGGTGTCGGTTTACGTGGTTCTTTTACTGGTACAATCGCTAACTGTTGGAATTTTTCCACCAAGGTTGCCGCTTCCACATTTGAAGTCACAGAGACATCGGCTCGACGTGCCAAGAGCTCCTGAAAATCCCTTGCCGGTGCTTCGATGACAATATGCTGCGCAGTTGGAAAGAACTCTTTGACCATCTTCTCTTGTACTGTGCCCAAGGTCGCCGCCACTTTCACGTCCGCTTTATCAAAATCACTCCAATCAGAAAATTTCTCTAAATCTTTTTTCTGTACGACAGGAACAAAAGCCAGGTAAAAATATGGTTGACTGTAACCAGCGACTTTAGCTCGAGACATATTCAGTGAGGCACTCCCCGTAATATCATATTTATTGGCTGTAATACCATTGACTAAGGTCTTCCAATCCGTAGCCACATACTCTATTTCCACGCCCAAATCTTTAGCCAATTCTGTCGTTACGTCGATATCAAATCCTCGATAACTGTTGGTCGCAGGATCTTTCATCGTCATTGGATTCCAATCGCCTGTGGTACCAACCCGTAAAATCCCCTTATCAAGGATTTCCTGCAATCGACTTGTTTCCGCCATAACCTGACCAACAGACAATAAGCACATTCCAAGTGCTAAGATGTATTTCTTCATTATATTAATCCCTAAGTTTATTAAGCTTAACGTCGGTTCATTTGATAACATAGCAGCTACAAAGGAATATTATTAGTCAATACAAGGTGTAATGTGACTTCTCGTTATTTATCGATTGTTTCCGCTCTACTCCTAACCGGCTGCTCAGACTATCAATGGGGCTGGTATGTATTGGATCCAACAACGTCACAAGGTCAAACGAACCTCAAGTTTCTCGTCGCTGGATTTAGCGATACGATTCAGGTTTCGTTGCTCAGTATGTTACTGGCGATGACCTTAGGCTTCTTAGTTTCATTACCGGCACTCTCTCCACTAAAGCCTCTAAGAATGCTCAATCGAATCTACGTAGAATCGGTTCGCTCTATACCAGTGTTGGTACTACTGCTTTGGGTTTACTATGGAATGCCGACCTTGTTAGATGTCACTCTAAATCACTTCTGGGCGGGTGTTATCGCGCTTACTATTGCGGAAAGCGCATTTATGGCGGAAGTATTTAGAGGTGGGATTCAAGCGATAAATCGTGGACAACATGAAGCGGCCGAAGCGCTAGGGCTCAACTATTGGCAGAAAATGCGTTTCGTGATTCTTCCGCAAGCTTTTAGACAAATCCTACCTCCACTTGGCAATCAGTTCGTTTATATTCTCAAAATGAGTTCACTGGTCAGTGTTATTGGTCTTAGCGATTTAACTCGTCGTGCCAATGAACTGGTGGTTAATGAGTACTTACCTTTAGAAATCTATACATTTCTGGTCATAGAATATTTAGTGCTGATACTGATTGTTTCACAAGCAGTCCGTTGGTTAGAAAAGCGCATTCAAGTGCCAAGTCATTAGTAGTTAGACAAACAAAAAAGCCGCTAAAAATAGCGGCTTTCACATTGAGTTAGCGGTATTGGTTATTTTTTCTTAACCGGACGTTGCCAACCAGAAATTTTACGTTCTTTAGCTCGAGTGATGACTAACTCGCCTTCTGACACGTCTTTCGTCAACGTCGTTCCAGCACCAATCGTTGCACCATCTGCAATCGTTACAGGCGCCACCAGCTGACAGTCTGAACCCACAAACACATCATTACCGATAACTGTTTTGAATTTGTTTGCGCCATCGTAGTTACAAGTAATCACACCAGCACCGATATTTGTTCCCTGACCAATTTCAGCATCACCAAGGTACGTTAGGTGATTGGCTTTGGAACCTTCACCAATACGAGCGTTTTTCACTTCAACAAAGTTGCCAACGTGCGCATCGTTACGCAGTTCTGCACCTGGGCGCAAACGGGTAAATGGACCAACCGTACACTCTTCACCCACCGTTGCACCTTCAATCACACTGTAAGGGCGAACAATGGTGTTGTCGTCGATTTCACAATCTTTAAGGACACAACCCGCACCGATAATGACGTTATCACCCAGTGAGACGTTACCTTCGATAATGACGTTAGCATCGATTTCACAGTCCATACCACATTGCAGCTCACCACGCAGATCAAATCGTGCTGGGTCACGCAGCATAACACCCTGCTCTAACAACTTACGAGCTTGCATAGATTGGAAAGCTCGCTCCAAACGAGCCAACTGTGCACGATCATTCACCCCTTCAACTTCGATAGGGTTTACAGGATGAACAGCTTCAACTGCACGACCTTCATCATGCGCAGCAGCAATAACGTCTGTAAGGTAGTATTCACCCTGAGCGTTGTTATTATTTAGCCCAGATAACCAACGCTTAAGATCACCACCAGTTGCTACCATTACACCGGTATTGATCTCTTTAATTAGCTTCTGCTCTTCTGTTGCATCTTTCTGCTCAACAATCGCGACAACAGGACCGTTGCGACGAACAATTCGACCATACCCCATAGGGTTATCAAGCACGACCGTCAAAAGGGCAATACCTCCTGTTGGTTGAGCATCAAGCAGACTTTCAATGGTCTCTTCAGAGATAAGAGGGACATCACCGTAAAGAACTAAGATCTTTTCTTCATCTTCAAAGTGTGGAGAGGCTTGATCAACCGCATGCCCTGTCCCCAATTGCTCAGCTTGTAAGATCCAGTTAACTGACTCGCTTGCAAGCTCAGCCTGCATTTGATCGCCGCCATGGCCGTAAACCAAATGAATATTTTGCGCACCTAAACTGTTACAGGTATCTATAACGTGCTTGACCATTGGCTTACCTGCCAAGGTGTGCAGCACTTTAGGCTTATTAGAATACATGCGAGTACCTTTACCCGCTGCGAGAATGACCGCGCTAAATTTCATTGAGTTACCTGTTGGACGTTATTCTAAATCTGAGGGGTATTTTAGACACTAATCGGTAATTAGTTAATTGATTAGGAAAAATTTACGTTAAAAAATAAGCAAAAAGGCGGTCTTACGACCGCCTTTATCACTTAAAACAACGTTGTCGATTAACGACGCTGTTTTGTCAGCTCGATAACTCGTAGCTGAGCAATGGCTTTAGCCAGTTCACTGGCCGCTTGAGCGAAGTCCATATCGCCATGCTGGTTCTGGATATTCTCCTCAGCACGACGTTTCGCTTCTTCTGCCTTCGCTGCGTCTAGCTCTTCACCACGGATAGCGGTATCAGCCAGTACAGTCGCTGTACCAGGCTGAACTTCTACCATACCACCAGAAACATAAATAATTTCTTCGTGGCCGTGCTGTTTAACAATACGCACCATACCAGGCTTTATAGCGGTCAGCAGCGGTGTGTGGCCGTGGAAAATACCAAGCTCACCTTCGCTACCGGTCACCTGAAACGTTTCAACTAGGCCAGAGAAGATTTTCTTCTCTGCGCTAACAACGTCTAGGTGAAAGGTTATTGCTGCCATATCGCCTCCTAGTTAGCCTTATAGCTTCTTCGCATTCTCGATAGCATCGTCAATCGTACCGCAGTACATGAACGCTTGCTCTGGAATGTCATCGTAATCACCAGCTAGTAGACCTTTGAAGCCACGTAGAGTCTCTTTAAGAGGTACGTAAACACCTGGGTCGCCAGTAAATACTTCCGCTACGTGGTAAGGCTGAGTTAGGAAACGCTCAATCTTACGTGCACGAGATACAACTTGCTTATCTGATTCAGATAGCTCGTCCATACCTAGAATCGCAATGATATCCTTCAGCTCTTTGTAGCGCTGTAGAGTAGACTGAACGCCACGAGCAATGTCGTAGTGCTCTTGACCAACTACTAGCGGGTCTAGCTGACGAGAAGTCGAATCTAGTGGGTCGATCGCTGGGTATAGACCCATTGCAGCGATGTTACGGTTAAGTACAACCGTTGCATCTAAGTGCGCGAACGTTGTTGCTGGAGACGGGTCAGTCAAGTCATCCGCTGGTACGTATACTGCCTGTACAGACGTGATAGAACCTTGCTTAGTTGACGTGATACGCTCCTGAAGAACACCCATCTCTTCTGCTAGAGTAGGCTGGTAACCTACCGCAGAAGGCATACGGCCTAGAAGTGCTGATACCTCAGTACCTGCTAGCGTGTAACGGTAGATGTTATCAACGAACAGTAGAACGTCACGACCTTCGTCACGGAAACGCTCTGCCATTGTTAGACCAGTCAGTGCAACACGTAGACGGTTGCCTGGTGGCTCGTTCATCTGGCCGTAAACCATCGCTACTTTTGATTCTTCTGGCTTCTCAACGTTTACAACGCCTGCTTCCTGCATTTCGAAGTAGAAGTCGTTACCCTCACGAGTACGCTCACCTACACCTGCGAATACAGATAGACCTGAGTGTTGTAGTGCGATGTTGTTGATAAGTTCCATCATGTTAACGGTCTTACCTACACCAGCACCACCGAATAGACCGATTTTACCACCCTTAGCGAATGGACAAACTAGGTCGATTACTTTAACGCCAGTTTCTAGTAGAGCAGTCTCGTTAGATTGCTCTTCGTAGCTTGGTGCTTCACGGTGAATAGAGTAAGACTCTTCTGCACCGATTTCACCACGCTCGTCAATCGCATCACCAAGTACGTTCATGATACGACCTAGGGTCTTAGTACCTACTGGTACTGAAATTGGAGCGCCAGTGTTTACAACTTCAACTCCACGACGTAAACCATCAGAGCTACCCATAACGATACAACGAACTACGCCACCGCCTAGCTGTTGTTGAACCTCAAGAACTAGACGCTCTTTTGATTCAGTAACGTTTAGAGCGTCATATACACTAGGTACTTCGCTCTGTGGGAACTCTACGTCGACTACCGCACCGATGATCTGTACGATCTTACCTGTAGCCATCGTTAATCCTCTAAACTATTTCGTTTTACCTATGCTTAAACCGCAGCTGCACCACCAACGATTTCAGACAGTTCTTGTGTAATCGCAGCCTGACGGGCTTTGTTGTACACAAGTTCTAAGTCTTCAATCAGGTTTGTTGCATTATCGGTTGCAGCCTTCATTGCAATCATTCGAGCCGCTTGCTCACAAGCAAGGTTCTCAACAACACCTTGGTATACCTGAGACTCTACGTAACGCACTAGAAGTGTATCGAGTAGAGGTTTTGGTTCAGGCTCATAGATGTAGTCCCATGAATGCTCACGCTGCATCTCTTTGCTGTCTGATTTAGGCAAAGGTAGCAATTGATCGATCGTTGGTTGTTGAACCATGGTGTTCACAAACTTGTTGAAAACAACATACAGACGGTCCAATTCACCTTCATCGTATTTCTTTAGCATTACGCTTACAGAACCGATTAAGTCTTCTAGGCTAGGTTGATCACCTAGGCCTGAAACTTGAGCAGCTACTTTAGCGCCACTGTTGTTGAAAAAGGATGTCGCTTTAGAACCAACAAGTGCTAGTTCAACTTCAGCACCTTTCTCTTTCCAAGCCTGCATATCGGTGATTGCTTTCTTGAACACGTTAATGTTCAAACCACCACACAGGCCACGGTCTGTAGAAACGATGATGTAACCAACTCGCTTCGCTTCGCGCTCTTCTAGGTACGGATGACGGTACTCTAGATTCGCGTTTGCTACGTGACCGATCACTTTACGCATTGTTTCAGCGTATGGACGAGAAGCTTCCATTGCGTCTTGACAACGACGCATTTTTGAAGCTGCTACCATTTCCATCGCTTTCGTAATTTTCTGCGTGCTTTTAACACTACCGATTTTATTACGTATCTCTTTTGCGCCGGCCATCGTTACTCTCCATTAGTTGGTGGCAGAGACTGCCACCGACCTATTACCAAGTTTGGGTTGCCACGAAGTCATCAGTCAGCTTCTTAAGCTGAGCTTCAACTTCATCGTTGTATGCACCCGTCTTGTCGATCTCAGCTGCGAAATCAGCGTATTGACCGCGAGCGTACGATAGTAGAGCCGATTCGAAATCTAGCAGTTTACTTAGTTCAACATCTGCTAAATAGCCACGCTCTGCAGCGAAGATTACTAGCGCTTGGTCAAATACAGACATTGGAGCGTACTGCTTCTGCTTCATTAGTTCTGTAACTTTTTGACCGTGGTCTAGCTGTTTCTTCGTAGCTTCATCAAGGTCAGAAGAGAACTGAGCAAACGCTGCTAGTTCACGGTACTGAGCTAGTGCAGTACGGATACCGCCTGATAGCTTCTTGATGATTTTCGTCTGCGCTGAACCACCTACACGAGATACTGAGATACCTGGGTCAACAGCTGGACGTACACCTGCGTTGAATAGCTCAGTTTGTAGGAAGATCTGACCATCGGTAATCGAGATTACGTTAGTCGGTACGAATGCTGAAACGTCACCTGCTTGAGTTTCAATGATAGGTAGAGCAGTTAAAGAACCAGTCTTACCTTTCACTTCACCGTTAGTGAAACGCTCTACATACGCTTCGTTTACACGAGCTGCACGCTCTAGTAGACGCGAGTGTAAGTAGAATACGTCACCTGGGAATGCCTCACGGCCTGGTGGACGTTTTAGTAGTAGAGAGATCTGACGGTAAGCTACCGCTTGCTTAGATAGATCATCATAAACAATCAGTGCATCTTCACCGCGATCGCGGAAGTATTCACCCATCGCACAACCTGCGTATGGCGCTAGGTATTGTAGCGCTGCAGATTCAGAAGCAGATGCAACAACAACGATAGTGTTAGCTAGCGCGCCGTGCTCTTCCAGTTTGCGAACCACGTTAGCAATAGTCGATGCTTTCTGACCGATTGCTACGTAGATTGAGAAAATACCAGAGTTTTTCTGGTTGATAATCGCATCGATCGCCATCGCTGTTTTACCAGTCTGACGGTCACCGATTACTAGCTCACGCTGACCACGACCGATTGGGATCATTGAGTCAACAGATTTGTAACCAGTTTGCACAGGTTGGTCTACCGATTTACGGTCGATTACACCTGGTGCGATTACTTCTACAGGCGAAGACAGTTTCGCTTCGATTGGACCTTTACCATCAATTGGCTCACCTAGCGTGTTTACAACACGGCCAAGCAATTCAGGACCAACTGGTACTTCAAGAATACGACCAGTACCTGTAACTTTCATGCCTTCCTTAAGGTCAGCATATGGACCCATTACTACCGCACCAACCGAGTCACGCTCAAGGTTAAGTGCTAGTGCATAACGGCCACCCGGTAATTCAATCATTTCACCTTGCATCACGTCCGCTAGGCCGTGAATGCGGATGATACCATCGCTTACCGATACGATAGTACCTTCGTTGCGAGCTTCACTAACAACATCGAATGACTCGATACGTTGTTTGATTAGATCGCTAATTTCCGTGGAATTAAGTTGCATGCTCCAATCCCCATTAAGACTGCAATGCATCGCTCAGGCGGTTCAAACGACCACGCGCTGAATTATCGATGACTAAGTCTCCGGCTCGAATTATAACCCCACCAAGTAGGGTCTCATCTACACTGCAATTCAGCTTTACTTTGCGCTCAAGGCGCTGCTCAAGTTTGCTGCTGATATTTGCAAGTTGTTCATCAGAAAGTTCAGATGCAGAAATAACTTCCACATCAATTTCCTTCTCATGCTCTTTTTTAAGAGCAATAAACTGCTTACATACATCAGGAAGGGCCGCTAGGCGACCATTCTCGGCCATTACCTTCAAAAGGTTCTGACCATGCGCATCAACTTGTTCGCCGCAAACTGCAACAAATATTTCAGCAAGTTTGTCTGCTGAAACAGAACCCGTTAAGAGCTCTTTCATTTGTTCGTTCTTAGCGACTTCAGCAGCAAAAGACAACATTTGACCCCATTGGTCTAGTTGGCCTTTATCTACCGCAAAGTCGAAGGCTGCTTTAGCATAGGGGCGTGCGATTGTAGTCAAATCAGACATATGCGCCCCCAGACTTAAAGTTTTGCAGTAATGTTGTCGAGAATATCTTTTTGCGCATCTTTATCGATAGCACGCTCAAGGATTTTCTCAGCACCAGCTACAGCCAGAGTTGCAACTTGTTTGCGCAGTTCATCACGCGCACGGTTGCGTTCGGCTTCAAGTTCAGCTTCTGCTTGAGTAAGGATTTTCTGACGTTCAGTCTGAGCTTCCTCACGAGCTTCATCTAGAATTTGAGCTTTACGCTTGTTCGCTTGCTCGATGATCTCAGTTGCTGTGCGCTTCGCTTCTTTCAACTGCTCAGAAGCGTTTGCTTGTGCTAGACCCAAGTCTTTAGCAGCACGTTCAGCTGCTTGTAGACCGTCAGCGATTTTCTTCTGACGTTCTTCAATCGCTTGCATCAATGGTGGCCATACATACTTCATGCAGAACCACACAAATAGTGCAAACGAGATTGCTTGACCTAGCAGAGTTGCGTTCATATTCACAACAGCTACCCCTTCTATTCGGACTTAGTGTTAATCAACGACAAACCATAGTTTGCCCACAGTTAAAAGTGATTAACCTAGTTGACCAACGAATGGGTTCGCGAAAGTGAATAGAAGTGCGATTACGATACCGATCATAGGAACCGCATCAAGTAGACCAGCGATGATGAACATCTTAACTTGTAGCATAGGAGCCATTTCTGGTTGACGTGCAGCACCTTCAAGGAATTTACCGCCTAGAAGTGCGAAACCAATCGCTGTACCAAGAGAAGCAAGACCGACGATAATACCTACGGCGATTGCAGAAAAGCTCAGTAAAGTTTCCATTACTATCTCCAATTTATAGTTGTTGGCTAGTGCCCAAATAAAAAGCTTTTAAAATAAAATTAATGATCACTGTCTTCGTGTGCCATTGACAGGTAAACAATTGTCAACATCATGAACACGAAAGCCTGAATCGTAATAACCAAGATATGGAAGATTGCCCACGGTAGTGAACCCATCCATTGTAAGTACCATGGTAGCATTGCCGCACAAAGAATGAATACAACCTCACCTGCAAACATGTTACCGAATAGACGCATACCAAGTGATAGAGGTTTCGCTAGTAGCGATACAACTTCAATTAGTAGGTTAAACGGAATCATCACTGGGTGATTAAATGGATGTAAAGCAAGTTCTTTTGCGAATCCACCTAGACCTTTCACTTTGATGCTGTAGTAAATCATCAGAGCAAAAACGCCTAGAGCCATAGCCATGGTGATATTAACATCAGCTGACGGTACAACCTTAAGGTAAGGAATACCAAGCCAATGCTCTGCTGGGTAAGGTAAGAAGTCGATCGGAACTAAGTCCATCACGTTCATCAAAAATACCCAACAAAAGATAGTCAGTGCTAAAGGCGCGATCAGTGGGTTGCGTCCATGGAACGTGTCTTTGACGTTTTCCGCGACAAATTCAACGATCATTTCAACAAAACACTGAAGCTTACCCGGTACACCCGCTGTAGTTCTCTTCGCTACTTTGTAAAAAATTCCTAAGAAGATTAAACCAGTAAACCAAGAAAAAAACAGGCTATCGATATGTACGTTCCAGAAACTTGCTTCATCCGCTACCAATCCTAACTTAGCTAAAGAAAGGTTTGATAAGTGGTGGGCAATGTATCCGGATGACGTTAGCGCTTCACCTGGCGCAGCCATAACTCATCCTATTTTTTGTTGTTAATGAATAGCACTGGCGCACAGATATTAATACCTAGAGCCAGCAAATAGGTTAGCTTTAGGGGAACAAGTTCCACCTGCATATACATGTAGGCAACGGTAAAAAGAACCACCGTAATGAGGATTTTAAGTACTTCGCCTGTGTAGAAAGAGGCCGCGATACGCTTTGCAGCGCGAGCTCCGCTAAACATAAAAGCACACAGCGCAAATACCGCATTAGCAATAACAAATATGCCACCACCAATCAGCGCTGAAAGTCCCCATTCAGCATTCACAGCAACTGCCATTCCTGCTGCCAATAGTGTAACCGCGCTAAGCTGGATCATTAACAATTGCTTTGCAAGCTCTCGTCCTGGTCTAGCTAACGCAGCTACCATGTATTCGTACCTCTAGTAAAATCCACAGCTTAACTACCTCTGGGCTGGGAAATTGGCGAAAATTATACGGTGAGCCAAACTGATTGCAATTAAAACACCGCAAAAAGTTACAATTTTGTTTACAAACCGACAACTTTCGCACAAAAATTCGTTTTTACATATATTGACTGAGATCAATTATCTCATTTAGCTTTCGAGCTTGGCAATTAGTTGCTCTAATTTGTGAGGTTCATCAAGACGAATCGTTACTTTCGACTTGCCGTTACTGCCTCTCACAATTACCACTTTACCACCAAGCATTTCACTCAATTTTTGTGACATTTGTTGTGCTTCAGAGTCTTGCGGCTCATTTTTCGCTTCAGGCTCTGGCTGTAAGCACTTTTTAACTAATTGCTCTGTCTGACGAACCGTCATTTTCTTCTTTGCGACCAGTTGAGCAATGTCTACTTGCTGCTCACCTTCTAGCGCCAACAAGGCTCTAGCATGCCCCATATCCAGTTGGCGGTTCGAAACCAAACTCTTTACGTCATTTTCGAGCTGATTTAGACGTAATAAGTTACTCACCGCAGCACGAGATTTGCCAATAACGTCCGCAACTTGCTGGTGAGTAAGATTAAACTCTTCCTGAAGACGATCTAATGCCACCGCTTCTTCGATAACATTCAGATCTTCGCGCTGAATATTTTCGATCAATGCCATTGCGATTGCTGCGCGATCGTCGACATTTTTCACCACACACGGCACTTGTTTTAAACCGGCTTTACGGGCAGCTCGCCAACGACGCTCACCAGCAATAATCTCGAACTTATCGCCTTGAACCTGACGCACAACGATAGGCTGAATAATTCCTTGAGACTCGATTGAAGCGGCGAGTTCTTCCAGAGCTTCTGGCTCCATCTCTTTACGTGGTTGATAAACGCCAGGTTTCAGGGAGTTAATATTCAAATCAGTCAGATTGCCATCCGATGAAAGCTCTTGGCTATGTAAGGCACTCATTTGCTTTTCGCGCGCTAGTGAGCTGGTTGAAAGCAGGGCATCAAGCCCTTTACCTAAACCACGTTTAGACATGAGACGGGATTCCTTTGGTTGTCGTTATGCAGGGACTTCTTCGCGGCGAAGCATCTCTCCCGCCAAGGCTAGGTAAGCTTTTGCACCCGCAGAGTATTTGTCGTAATACATAGCAGGCTTACCATGACTTGGCGCTTCTGCTAAGCGAACATTGCGAGGAATAACAGTGCGGTACACCTTGTTGCCAAAGTGCTTTTTAAGTTGATCAGATACTTCGTTTGATAGCCTGTTGCGAGGGTCATACATAGTGCGCAACAACCCTTCAATTTTTAGATTCTCGTTAACAACAGCTGCCAACTTGCTAATCGTATCCATTAATGCGGTTAAACCTTCTAGTGCAAAATACTCGCACTGCATTGGAACCAAAACCGAATCAGCTGCGGCCATAGCGTTGATTGTAAGAAGGTTTAGAGAAGGAGGACAATCGATAAAGATGAAATCATAGTTATCGCGAACTGATGCCAACGCATGCTTTAAACGAACTTCACGAGCAAAGACTTCCATCAGCTTGATTTCAGCGGCCGTCACATCGCCATTCGCAGCAATTAAGTCATAATTGCCCGAGGTTTTACGGCATACAACTTCGTCAAACGGAACTTCTTCAACTAAGAGTTCGTACGCTGTGGCATCGACCTGATACTTGTCGACGCCACTAGCCATAGTGGCATTGCCTTGCGGGTCGAGATCAATCACCAAGACCTTACGTTTGGTCGCGGCCATCGATGCGGCTAGGTTGATACATGTTGTTGTCTTACCAACCCCGCCTTTCTGGTTGGCGATTGCTACAATTTTTCCCACAATGAACCTCGCTTTTATTCCTTGCGCGATAAGATTACTAGATGACGCTCACCTTCCAATTGAGGAACGCTCAAAGCTTTGATGTCGGTCACAGAACACCACTCAGGTAGCTGTTCAATCTCACTCTGTGGTAATTGTCCTTTCAGAGCAAGAAAACACCCGCCATCCGTTTTTGGCAGATGATGACACCACTCAACCATATCGGTCATCGATGCAAATGCTCGGCTCAGTACAGCATCAAACAGCTCTTCAGGTTGATACTCTTCAACTCGACTTTGAACCGGAGTCACATTTTCAATTTTAAGTTCATGCAGAACCTGCTTGATAAAGCGGATGCGCTTACCAAGGCTATCAAGTAGCACGAATTGTTTGTCTGGGTTCATTATCGACAAAGGAATACCAGGCAAACCAGGGCCGGTACCTACGTCAATAAAGGAACTACCTTGTAAGTGAGTACTAACAACAATACTGTCCATAATATGCTTAATAAGCATCTCTTGTGGATCTCGAACAGATGTTAGGTTGTAAGCTTTGTTCCACTTGTTGAGCATTTCAACGTAGCCGACGAGTTGATCACGTTGCTGCTCTGAAACTTCAAGCGTCGTTTGAGCGATTAGCGAGTCGAGTTGAGTGCGTAATTGAGACATTACTCTTCCTCACCTTTTTTCAGCATGCCATGCTTTTTCAAATGAACCAGCAAAATCGAAATTGCCGCAGGCGTAATGCCAGAAATACGAGAGGCAATGCCTAAGGTTTCTGGTTTGGCTTCGCTTAATTTAGCAACAACTTCATTAGATAAACCTTTAACAGAACGGTAATCAAGATCAACAGGAAGCTTAGTGTGCTCATGACGAAGAGATTTCTCAATCTCTTCTTGCTGACGTTTGATGTAGCCTTCGTACTTAACTTGTATTTCCACTTGTTCAGCAGCTTGTTGATCCTCAAGCGCCGGAGCGAACGCTTCCAATTCTGTCAGTTGCGAATAACTGATCTCTGGACGACGAAGAAGATCTTCACCACTCGCTTCACGAGCCATTGGTGTTTTCAAAAGATCATTAAGAGCATCAACACCTGTAGAATTAGGATTCATCCAAATCTCTTTTAGACGCTGACGTTCTGTCTCCATATTGTCGATTTTTTGGTTGAAGCGAGCCCAACGAACATCATCAATTAAACCTAAATCTCGAGCTTGGGCAGTCAAACGTAAATCCGCGTTATCTTCACGCAATAGCAGACGATATTCGGCACGAGAAGTGAACATACGGTAAGGTTCTTTCGTTCCCATCGTCGATAGGTCGTCAATAAGCACGCCCATGTATGCCTGATCACGACGAGGGCTCCAGCCTTCTTTGTCCTGACTGTACAAACTCGCGTTAAGACCAGCCATCAAGCCTTGTGCTGCCGCTTCTTCGTAGCCTGTCGTACCATTGATTTGGCCAGCAAAGAACAGACCATTAATAAATTTGGTTTCGTAAGTCTGTTTCAAATCACGAGGGTCAAAGAAATCATACTCAATAGCGTAGCCTGGGCGAACGATATGAGCATTTTCAAAACCTTTCATTGAACGAACAATTTGTACCTGAACATCAAATGGTAAACTTGTCGAAATACCATTTGGATACAACTCATGAGTATCAAGACCTTCAGGTTCGATAAAGATTTGGTGGCTGTTCTTATCGGCAAAACGCATCACTTTGTCTTCAATTGAAGGGCAGTAACGAGGTCCAATACCTTCAATAACACCAGCGTACATTGGGCTGCGATCTAGGTTATTACGAATAACGTCGTGCGTCTGTTCGTTAGTATGCGTGATGTAACATGGGATCTGACGTGGATGCTGCGAGCGATTCCCCATGAATGAGAAAACAGGCGCAGGGTTATCACCATGCTGAACTTCTAACTCTGAAAAATCGACACTACGGGCATCAATACGTGGAGGTGTCCCCGTTTTTAGTCGGTCTACTCGGAATGGCATTTCACGAAGACGATCAGCAAGGGCGATCGATGGTGGATCTCCAGCACGACCACCTGACGAACTTTCCATACCGATGTGGATCTTACCACCGAGGAATGTTCCTACTGTCAGCACAACCGCTTTGGCTTGAAAGCGAAGACCCATTTGTGTCACGACACCGACCACTTGATCCTGTTCTACGATCAGATCATCAACCGACTGTTGGAACAACGTCAAATTTGGTGCATTTTCGAGTGTGCGACGGACGTACGCTTTGTATAACGCGCGGTCTGCTTGAGCGCGAGTTGCACGTACCGCAGGGCCTTTAGATGCGTTAAGTGTTCTAAATTGAATACCCGCATGATCGATCGCTTCGGCCATTAGGCCACCCATAGCATCAACCTCTTTCACTAAGTGGCCTTTACCGATGCCACCAATCGCTGGGTTACATGACATTTGGCCAAGTGTATCGATGTTGTGCGTGAGTAAAAGCGTCTTTTGCCCAGTACGAGCAGATGCGAGTGCGGCTTCCGTTCCTGCGTGACCGCCACCCACAACAATGACGTCAAATTTTTCGTGATAAAGCATGAACCGACCTCAGATATTCAATAGAGAGTTGGATAGAGAAAAAGAGCGTTATTCTACCTTCTTTCAACGAGAGAGAAAATGCTTTTGACTCTTTTCATACAAAGGAGCAAATCACTTATATATATAAGATCTATATATATGATCTTTTATTAGATCTATTATTAAGATCGGCCTCTTCTGTGGATAACTCAGAAATGATCAACAAGATCATAGATCTTTTTTGGATCATATCATGTGATCTTACCTTGATCAGATCGAGGATTAGCTGGGATCAAAAATGATGGTTATTCACAGGGGTAAAAAAGGATCAGAGTTGTTATTGGGATAACTATAGGTTAATCACCGGATAGATCTAACTTTATCCACAGCCTGAGTGGCTAAAATATGAGCAAACAGTACACGGGGAAGTAAGAAAAGTTATTCACAAAGCAGTAGTAGATAGGAAAAGTGGCCTTGAGAATGGCCACTTTGTTAGCGATTACAGTTGCGGAATTAGCTCATTCAGCCATTCTTCTGCTGCATCTTCAGGCACATCATGACTGAGTACATCGATGGTTAAACAATCAGTAATAGCCGTTGCGCCTATGTCTTCAAGAAGTTGGTGGGCATGCAAACCTGCGGCACAGAAGGTGTCATAACTTGAGTCCCCAATCGCGATTGTCGCAAACTTCACTTCACTCATTTTAGGTGGGGTATCTTGTAGCGCTTGAATAAATGGAAGGATATTATCTGGATATTCACCCGCACCATGAGTCGACGTGATAATCAGCCAAGTACCTTGATTCTCTATCTCAGATAGCTCTGGTTGGTTATGGACCTGAGTTTCGAAGCCATTCTCAACTAAGATATCACTGAGGTGGTCACCTACGTATTCTGCGCCACCTAGCGTGCTGCCTGTAATAATATGGATCATGAATGTTCCTTTTTAATGACGAAAAACGCGGCTGGTGGAGCCGCGCTTGATGTTATTTACCGATACAGAAAGAAGAGAAAATACGACCGAGTAGGTCATCAGAACTAAACTCGCCAGTGATCTCACTGAGATGCTGCTGGGTGATGCGTAGCTCTTCAGCTAAGATTTCTCCGGCCATGTAACCCTCTAGTTGCTGCTGGCCTATGTCCAAGTGTTCAGCGGCTCTGTCTAGTGCTTCTAGGTGGCGACGTCGAGCCATAAAGCCTCCCTCATGCCCACCAGCAAAGCCCATACACTCTTTGAGGTGTGTGCGCAGAGATTCAACACCCGCTCCTGTTTTGGCTGATAGGCGAATAAGAGTAGGATCATTGACATGACATATACCCAGTTCCTCACCCGTTTGATCGGCTTTATTGCGGATCACCGTCATACCAATATTGCTTGGTAAACGATCGACAAAATCTGGCCAGATCTCGATCGGATCGGTGGCATCGGTTGTCGTACCATCCACCATAAACAGTACGCGATCAGCTTGACTAATCTCTTCCCATGCTCGTTCAATACCGATTTTCTCTACCTCATCAGATGCGTCACGTAGACCTGCTGTATCGATGATATGAAGAGGCATACCATCGATATGAATGTGCTCTCGAAGCACGTCACGCGTGGTACCGGCAATGTCCGTTACGATGGCGGATTCTTTACCTGAGAGTGCATTGAGTAAGCTTGATTTCCCCGCATTTGGTCGGCCTGCAATGACAACTTTCATCCCTTCTCGCATGATCGCACCTTGATTGGCTTCTTTACGGACCGCAGCAAGATTGTCGATAATCGTTTGTAAGTCGGCAGCAACTTTGCCATCAGCTAAGAAGTCTATCTCTTCTTCTGGGAAGTCAATTGCAGCCTCAACATAGATACGCAAGTGAATCAAAGATTCGACTAATGTGTTGATTCGTGACGAGAATGCGCCTTGAAGCGACTGTAACGCTGATTTTGCTGCTTCTTCTGAACTTGCATCAATAAGGTCAGCGATGGCTTCTGCTTGTGCTAGGTCTAGCTTATCGTTGAGAAAGGCGCGTTCAGAGAACTCACCAGGACGTGCTGTTCGTATCCCTGATATTTTTAGGATACGTTTGATCAGCATATCCATAACGACTGGGCCACCATGCCCCTGAAGTTCTAATACATCTTCTCCGGTAAACGAGTGGGGATTTGGGAAAAACAGCGCAATACCTTGATCAAGTTGGCTACCATCTTCGGCAGTAAATGGCAGGTATTCCGCGTATCGAGGACGAAGTTCTTTGCCGGTAATTTCCAGCGCAACCTTTGATGCCAATGGGCCGGATACTCGAATAATGCCGACGCCACCACGACCAGGGGCGGTTGCTTGAGCAACAATGGTATCAGTTGTCATAAATATGCCTGTCTTATTTGTATGCCGATAGTGGCAAATCATGTTTAGCTGAATTGTAATCAGCTCAAATAAAAAAGGCGACCTTTAGGTCGCCTTTCACAGTTAATTCCGCTTAAAGGTTACTTAGAGTGTAAGCCTTTTTTCTCCAGTGCTTTGTAGATAAGCGACTGTTGAATCAGCGTTACTACGTTCGATACTAACCAGTAAAGAACCAAACCTGATGGGAAGAACAGGAAGAAGAAGGTAAACATAACCGGCATGAAGGTCATGATCTTCTGCTGCATCGGATCCGTTACTGTGGTTGGGCTCATCTTCTGAATCATGAACATAGATGCACCCATCAGCAGTGGCAAGATGTAGTACGGGTCTTGTGCTGAAAGGTCTGTGATCCAACCAAAGAATGGTGAATGACGTAGCTCTACAGATTCCATTAGCGCCCAGTACAGTGCAATGAAGATTGGCATTTGTAGAATAAGAGGTAAACAGCCACCAAGTGGGTTCACTTTCTCTTTCTTATACAGTTCCATCATCTCTTGGCTCATACGCTGACGGTCATCACCGATGCGTTCACGCATTGCTTGCAGCTTAGGCTGAAGCATACGCATTTTCGCCATAGACGTGTATTGTGCTTTAGTTAGTGGATACATCGCACCACGAACAATAAACGTCAAACAGATGATTGCTACACCCCAGTTACCAACAAAGCTTTGGATAAATGAAAGTAATGAGTGTAGTGGTTTAGCAATAAACCATAGCCAACCGTAATCCACTACTAGATCTAGATTTGGTGCAACTTCAGCCATCTGGTCTTGAAGTTTAGGACCAACCCAAAGTGTTGCTTTAAGGTTAGCACTGTCACCATCTGCAATGGTCTTATTCGGCATGCGAACACCGATGTCACCAAGATTACCGATTACACGTGTGTAAAGGTTAGTACCTGGCTCATTGCGTGGAATCCATGCTGATGCGAAGTAGTGTTGAATCATAGCTGCCCAACCTTGGCCGTCAACTAGGTTGAGAGACAGGTTGCGATCTTGCATGTCTTCGAAGCTGTACTTCTTGTAACGAGTATCTTCTGTTGAGTACGCACCACCACGGTATGTTGGCATTGTGATGCTGCCACCAGCGTCAAGTAGATTTTGACGTAGGTGAGCGTACATACCGAATGTCGCATTGTTGCCTGACTTGTTGACGATATCGTATTCAACGTCAACAGCGTAGCTGCCACGTTTAACAATGAATGTCTTCGTGTACTCAAGGCCATTGGCAGTAAATGTCATTGGAACGCGTAGTTCGTCCTGGCCATCAGTTAGAGCGAAGCTATCACCGTTTACTGCATATAGAGGGCGGTTAGTGCTGCTAAGGTCGATACCTTGAGGACCAACTAGACCACTCTGAGCAATGAACTGGTGTCCTGGCTCGTTTTTAAGCAGTACGAATGGATCCGATGAATCCAACTCGTTTGAGTATTGGTTAAGGTCTGCCTGAATAACATCACCACCAACCGTATCAATCGACAGAGTCAATACATCAGTTGTCACGGTAATCATTTTAGCAGAAGCTTGCTGCGCTGGAGCTGGATCTAGCTCGTCCGCAAAAGATGGTGCAGGTAGAGTACTGCTTGATTGAGCCTGCTCAACCGGCTGAGGCGTTGGATTCTTTGCAACTTGCCATTGCTGGAACAATAAGAAAGAAACCAGTGCTAGCGCGATTAACAGGATATTACGTTGAGAATCCATCGTTATTTATCTCTGTCTTGTTTTTGGACTGGTGGAACGGGGTCATACCCCCCTTCATTCAAAGGATGGCATTTTAATAGACGTTTGCTTGATAACCAACACCCTTTTACAAAACCGTGAGCTTTCAACGCTTCAATGGCATAAGTAGAACAGGTTGGAGTAAAACGACAACGCGGTCCAATAAGCGGACTAATTAGGCCTTGATAGAGACGGACAAATCCGATCGCTAACCACGTGAAGGGCGAGACAGACGCTGCCATAACTTATCAAATAGTTTGAATATTTCTTCATTGCTCAAATCTTGCGCGCTTTTCTTGGCAATAACAACAAAATCTTTGTTAGCAAGTTGATGTTGATGGTTACGAAAGCTTTCACGAGCAAGGCGCTTAAAACGGTTACGACCTACTGCGGTTTTGATCTGTTTCTTGGGAACGGCTAAACCTAGTCGAGGATGAGATAGGCTATTTTTACGAGCAATGATGGTGAAATGAGGTGAGCCAGCTCGATGAGCTTGCTGAAAGACATTTTGATAATGCTCGGGAGTTAACAAACGTAACTCCCGATTGAACGTGTACGTATTCAAAATAAACTAATGATTATTTTGATAGGCGCGCACGGCCTTTAGCACGACGTGCATTAATTACTTTACGACCGTTCTTAGTTGCCATGCGAGCACGGAAACCGTGAGTACGCTTGCGCTTTAGAACTGTAGGTTGAAAAGTGCGTTTCATGATAATTACCTTTACTGATCAGTAGTTTTAGGTCAATGTTAACCCGGCGTGGGCGCTTAACGTCTTCTTTATATATAAAGAGGACTAACCGACGCCTCTCAACAAAGAGGCGGAATTGTAATCACAGTCACACAAAGTGTCAATCTCTGTGCGAGTGCTAAATTCCGGCCGAGCGATTATACGTAGTGTGAGCAAAATCTCAAGGATCGATCGATCCTTGTTGATGATCTTTACTCAGCGCCTACCTGTCGTAGGAACTTTTGCAAACGAGGATCTTGTGGATTAGTGAAAATATCCTGTGGAGAACCTTGCTCAACAATTGTTCCTTCCGCCATAAAGATCACTCTATCAGCGACCTCTCTAGCAAATTGCATTTCGTGTGTAACCACCAGCATAGTCTGGTGTTTTGTCGCTAAGTCCTTCATTAAATTAAGAACTTCGCCAACCCATTCGGGATCAAGTGCTGATGTTGGTTCATCAAATAGCAGCAGCTCTGGTTGAAGTGCCATAGCTCGACCAATACCCACACGCTGTTGTTGGCCCCCTGAAAGCGCAGCTGGATAACTATCGCCTTTATCGCCTAGGCCGATGTCATCGAGAATCTGCTGAGCGCGCTGTAGTGCATCACTCTTCTTCCAACCGCGCACGGTAACTAAGCCTTCAGCAATGTTCTGTCTCGCTGTCATATGCGCGAATAGGGCATAGTTTTGGAATACGAAGCCTGTTTTACGTCGTAGAGCCAATACTTCTGATTTAGAGTGTTTTTCAGCGTTGACGCTGACGTCATCGATGGTAATGATGCCTTTGTCCGCATTCTCTAAAAAGTTTACAGTGCGCAAAAGAGTCGATTTTCCTGTGCCACTCGAGCCGATAATGACAATGATCTCACCTCGGTTGATCTCAATATCAATGCCTTTTAATACTTGTGTATCACCAAAGCTTTTATGGATGTTCTCTAATTTGATCATCTTACGTATGCCTTATTCAATTTAGCTTCAGCCCAGATTTGAATGCGAGTCAGGATAACCACGACACCCCAGTAGATTAGCGCTACCGCCAAGAAGGCTTCAAAAAATCGGAAACTCGATGAGGCTTCCATTTGCGCCTTAGCCATGATTTCAGCCACACCTAAGGTAAAAGCAAGCGAGGTTGATTTTATCATATCGATGAAGTAGTTCATTAGTGATGGTAGTGCTACGCGTGTCGCTTGCGGTAGGATGATACGGCGCATCGCTTGAGTCGTCGTCATGCCGACTGACAAGCTAGCTTCCATCTGACTGCGATCGATACCAATGATGGCTGCTCGAATGCTTTCGGCCATATATGCAGCGAAGTGTAAAGTTAAGCCGATGACCGCTGCACTAAATGCATCTAACCCAACTAACCATGGGAAGACTTGAGGTAATCCGTAGTAGAGCAGAAACAACTGCACCAATAGAGGCGTACCGCGGAAGAAGCTAATATAAAGCTGGCTCAGTTGATCGAGAACCGGGATGCGAAACACGCGAATATTGGCCAGAATCACGGCAAGGAACAGTGAAAATACCAGTCCCCATGTCGCCATTTCCATGGTTGTGCCTAAATACTTAAGCAGTATCGGCATCAGATCCAGCATGTAATTAAAATCGAATCCCATAAACGTGTCCCATTGATTAAATAAATGACGGCATTAGAAAAGCAAAACCCACTGCAAATGAAGGGAGGCAGTGGGTTAAGGTGTCCTATCTCAGATGAGATAGAGAGTATACAGGCTTACTGAGTAATGTCAGCGCCGAACCATTTTTGAGAGATTTTCTCTAGAGTACCGTCAGCACGCATTGCTGCAAGTGCTTGGTTTACTTCAGCTTGAAGCTTTTCACCCTTTTCGTTATCAACGAATGGCCAAGCGTTTTGAATGGTTTCGAATGGTTGGCCAGCAAGTTCTAGCGGCAGGCCTGTTTTCTTGATCAGTTCAAGTGCTGACAAGCGATCCATGATAAACGCATCAGCGCGACCTAAAGCAACATCGTGTTCGATACCTGTATCGTAAGTTTTGATATTGATCTTGCCATCTTTATCGTAAGCACGCAGCAATTGCTCAAAGTTTGAACCAAGGTTTACTGCTACTGTTTTACCCGCAAGGTCTTCGATGCCCTTAATGCTATCGTTACCTTTGCGAATGGTGATTTGAGCACCGTCTACCACGTATGGGTCAGTAAAAAGGTATTTTGCTTTACGTGCATCAGTCATAGTGATTTGGTTAGAGATAGTATCAATGCGACCCGTCTCTAGCAGACCAAATAGACCAGAAAAGTTAGCTGTCACATATTCTACTTTATAGTCGTTGCGTTTGCCGATTTCATCCCATAGATCGACTTCAAAGCCTTGTAACTTATCTTGCTGAACAAAGGTAAACGGGAAGTAACGACCCGACATACCAACTTTTACTTCAGTAGCAGCTTGTACAGTAGCCGCAGAAAGCGCGATAGCTGCAACGGCAGCCTTAATCCAGTTTTTCATTTTACAACTCCACATGATTATGGGGATAAATACTACTGTCAGTTTAGATGAATAGATAAATAACCAAGAGAAATAAACTAGAAACTAGAGTAATAAGCTGTCTGTTTTTCCATCAGTTGTGGAAATTATTGGTGAATAAAGACACAAATCAGCATGAAATCAAGCGAAGAGAAAACGCTTAATTCACAGACTTATCACCAACCCAAAGATCAAGCCAATATTGGAGATATGTGGATCAATGTGTGAGTAAAAATGGGGCAGGTTGTGAGGATCCATCGAATAATGTCGAAAATATTGTGAATAACTTGGATCTTATTCACTGGATCGTCGATCATTTGCTGGCGATCTTGGTTATCAACAGGTAAAATTGCCAATCTTTTCAGATCAATTACTTCGAGTGGGGGCACCGTGTCATCTTCGCTTTGGTTGCAATGTTTGCAACAGCTTCAAGAAGAGCTACCAGCAACTGAATTCAGCATGTGGGTTCGTCCGTTACAAGCGGAGCTCAATGACAATACGCTCACTTTATTTGCCCCAAACCGTTTCGTATTGGACTGGGTACGTGACAAATATCTAAACAACATTAATCGTCTGTTGCAGGAATACTGTGGTAACGACGTACCAAGCCTACGTTTTGAGGTAGGTAGCCGTCGTGTGGCAGCGCCGACCCCTGCACCGAAACGTACACCTGCGGATGTGGCGGCAGAATCCTCTGCTCCTGCGCAACTTCAAGCACGTAAACCTGTTCATAAAACTTGGGATGATGACGCTCAAGCGATTGCTGACATCAACCATCGCTCAAACGTTAACCCAAAACATAAGTTCACCAACTTTGTTGAAGGTAAATCAAACCAGTTAGGTTTAGCGGCGGCGCGTCAGGTGTCTGATAATCCTGGCTCAGCGTACAATCCGCTATTTTTATATGGTGGTACAGGTTTAGGTAAAACACACTTATTGCATGCGGTAGGCAACGCGATTGTTGATAACAAGCCCAATGCAAAAGTCGTTTACATGCACTCTGAGCGTTTTGTTCAAGATATGGTTAAGGCGCTACAAAATAACGCGATTGAAGAGTTCAAGCGCTATTACCGCAGTGTCGATGCACTTCTTATCGATGACATTCAGTTCTTTGCCAATAAAGAGCGCTCACAAGAAGAATTTTTCCATACCTTCAATGCCTTACTGGAAGGTAACCAACAGATAATTTTGACATCTGACCGCTATCCGAAAGAGATCAGTGGTGTAGAAGATCGTCTTAAATCGCGTTTTGGTTGGGGTCTAACGGTTGCGATCGAACCACCTGAGCTAGAAACTCGCGTCGCGATCTTGATGAAAAAAGCGGAAGATCACCAGATTCACCTCGCTGACGAGGTTGCTTTCTTTATTGCTAAGCGTTTACGTTCTAATGTTCGTGAGCTGGAAGGGGCATTGAATCGCGTTATTGCAAACGCCAACTTTACCGGTCGTCCAATTACTATCGACTTTGTTCGTGAAGCGCTTAGAGATTTGCTAGCGTTACAAGAGAAGTTAGTTACCATTGATAATATTCAAAAAACGGTAGCTGAATACTACAAGATTAAAGTCGCGGATCTGTTATCTAAGCGCCGTTCTCGTTCTGTTGCGCGCCCGCGCCAACTTGCTATGGCTCTTGCGAAAGAGCTGACTAACCACAGTTTGCCAGAAATTGGTGATGCATTTGGCGGTCGTGATCATACGACTGTACTTCATGCATGTCGTAAGATTGAGCAACTGCGTGAAGAGAGCCACGATATTAAAGAAGATTACTCGAATTTGATTCGTACCCTTTCTTCTTAATTCGCAGTATCCTTAGCAACGAAATAACCAACGAATTCGGATAAGAGCATCCTATGAAATTTTCCATTGAGCGTGGCCACCTGCTTAAACCTCTTCAACAAGTCTCAGGTGCGTTAGGTGGTCGACCAACATTGCCAATTTTGGGCAACCTACTGTTAAAGGTAGAAGATAACGTGCTATCGATGACGGCGACGGATCTTGAAGTTGAGCTGATTAGCCGTGTGACATTGGAAGGTGAATTCGAAGCTGGCAGCATTACCGTTCCTTCTCGTAAGTTCCTCGATATCTGCCGTGGTCTTCCTGATGACTCAGTGATTACTTTTGTGTTGGAAGGTAATCGCGTTCAGGTTCGTTCTGGGCGTAGCCGTTTTTCGCTATCCACACTTCCTGCGAATGATTTTCCAAATATTGAAGATTGGCAAAGTGAAGTTGAGGTATCACTGACTCAAGCTGAGTTGCGTGGTTTAGTGGAAAAAACGCAGTTTTCTATGGCAAACCAAGATGTGCGTTACTACCTCAATGGTATGTTGTTTGAAATCGATGGTACCACCTTACGCAGTGTTGCGACGGATGGCCATCGTATGGCGGTATCACAAGTTCAGCTAAGTGCTGATTTTGCACAAAAACAGATTATAGTACCGCGTAAAGGTGTACTGGAGCTGGTTAAATTACTCGATGCACCAGAGCAGCCTGTTGTTTTGCAGATCGGTAGCTCTAATGTTCGTGCAGAGGTGAATAACTACGTATTTACTTCGAAGCTCGTTGATGGTCGTTTCCCTGATTACCGACGCGTAATGCCACAGAGTACGACCAAAACACTTGAAGCAGGCTGCGATGAGCTACGTCAAGCTTTCTCTCGTGCTGCTATTCTATCGAACGAAAAATTCCGTGGTGTTCGAGTGAATCTTGCTGATGCGGAAATGCGTATTACCGCGAACAACCCAGAACAAGAAGAAGCTGAAGAGATGTTAGATGTCAGTTTTGAAGGTGAACCTATCGAGATTGGTTTTAACGTGAGCTACGTTCTCGATGTGCTTAATACAATTCGTTGTGAGAAAGTACGAGTGTCAATGTCGGATGCCAACGCCAGTGCGTTGATTGAAAATGCCGATGATGACAGTGCGATGTACGTGGTAATGCCAATTCGACTCTAGCATGCCGCTTTCACGTCTTATTATTCAGCAATTTCGAAACATTAAAGCCTGTGATATTGAACTATCAGCAGGCTTTAACTTTCTTATTGGGCCCAATGGAAGTGGCAAAACTAGCATTCTTGAGGCCATCTACCTGCTTGGGCATGGTCGCTCTTTTAAGAGTTCTCTGACAGGCAGAGTGATTCAAAATGACTGCAATGAGCTCTTTGTTCATGGGCGTTTTTTGAACTCGGATCAATTTGCGCTACCAATTGGCATTAATAAGCAGCGTGATGGCTCAACAGAGGTTAAAATAGGCGGTCAGTCTGGACAAAAGTTGGCACAACTGGCACAAGTATTACCTCTGCAGTTGATCCACCCTGAAGGGTTTGATTTGCTGACCGATGGTCCTAAACATCGCCGTGCATTTATTGACTGGGGTGTGTTTCATACCGAGTCTGCATTTTATGATGCATGGGGTCGTTTCAAGCGTCTCAACAAGCAAAGAAATGCGTTATTAAAAACAGCAACCAGTTATCGAGAGCTGAGTTACTGGGATCAAGAAATGGCTCGTTTGGCTGAGAATATTAGCCAGTGGCGTGCGACATATGTCGAGCAAATGAGGGTAAAGGCTGAAGAAATTTGTCAGACATTCTTACCCGAATTTGAGATTCAACTGAAGTATTATCGTGGATGGGATAAAGAGACGCCATACCAAGATATACTGGAAAAAAATTTCGAGCGTGATCAAGCATTAGGGTACACATTTAGTGGTCCTAATAAAGCGGATTTGCGCATCAAGGTGAATGGCACACCTGTTGAGGATGTACTGTCACGTGGTCAGTTAAAGTTGATGGTTTGTGCATTGCGTGTGGCTCAGGGACAACATCTTACTGAAATGACTGGCAAGCAATGTATCTACTTAATTGATGACTTTGCATCTGAATTAGATAGCCAACGTCGTAAGCGCCTAGCGGATTGCTTGAAAGCGACGGGGGCTCAAGTTTTTGTAAGCTCTATTACTGACAGTCAAATTGCAGATATGCAAGACGAAAATGGCAGGATGTTCCATGTGGAACATGGCACAATAGAGCAAAATAAATAGCGGAAGAAAACTCATGTCTGAAAATTACGATTCATCGAGTATTAAGGTACTAAAGGGTCTGGATGCGGTTCGTAAGCGTCCTGGTATGTATATCGGCGACACGGATGATGGCACCGGTCTGCACCACATGGTTTTCGAGGTGGTGGATAACTCAATTGATGAAGCGTTAGCAGGTCACTGTAAAGACATCATTGTGACAATTCATGAGGATAACTCAGTTTCTGTAAGCGATGATGGTCGTGGTATTCCGACAGAATTGCACCCAGAAGAGAAAGTCTCTGCGGCTGAAGTTATCATGACAGTACTCCATGCTGGTGGTAAGTTCGATGATAACTCGTACAAAGTTTCGGGTGGTCTACACGGTGTAGGTGTTTCAGTAGTAAACGCCTTGTCTGAAAAAGTAACGCTAACGATTCATCGTGGCGGTCATATCCATACGCAAACCTATCGTCATGGTGAGCCTGAAGCGCCACTAGCAGTGATTGGGGATTCAGATAAAACGGGTACGAAGATCCGTTTCTGGCCGAGTGCAGAGACTTTTACTAACACGGAATTCCACTACGATATTCTCGCTAAGCGTCTACGTGAACTGTCTTTCCTAAACTCAGGTGTCTCGATTAAATTGATCGACGAGCGAGAAGAAGATAAGAGTGACCACTTCATGTTTGAAGGTGGTATCCAAGCATTCGTTGAGCATCTTAACACCAACAAAACCCCAATCATTGACAAGATCTTCCACTTCGACTTCGAACGTGAAGATGGGATTGCTGTTGAAGTTGCGATGCAGTGGAACGATGGTTTCCAAGAGAATATCTACTGTTTCACCAATAACATTCCTCAGCGTGATGGTGGTACGCACTTGGCCGGCTTCCGTGCGGCATTGACTCGTACCCTGAACACTTTCATGGATAAAGAAGGCTTCTCTAAGAAGGCAAAAACAGCGACATCGGGAGATGATGCTCGTGAAGGTCTAACCGCTGTTGTATCTGTTAAAGTTCCAGATCCGAAATTCTCTAGCCAAACTAAAGACAAACTGGTCTCTTCTGAAGTGAAGTCTGCGGTAGAGTCTGCAATGGGTGAAAAACTGTCTGAGTTCCTAGTTGAGAACCCAACAGAAGCGAAGATGGTTTGTTCTAAAATTATCGATGCGGCACGTGCTCGTGAAGCGGCGCGTAAAGCTCGTGAAATGACTCGTCGTAAAGGTGCGTTAGACCTAGCGGGTCTACCTGGTAAACTGGCAGACTGTCAGGAAAAAGATCCAGCGCTGTCTGAACTCTACATAGTGGAGGGTGACTCGGCAGGCGGCTCCGCAAAACAAGGCCGTAACCGTAAGAATCAGGCTATCCTACCGCTTAAAGGTAAGATCCTGAACGTTGAGAAAGCACGTTTCGACAAAATGCTTTCTTCTCAAGAGGTTGCAACGCTTATTACCGCTCTTGGCTGTGGTATCGGTCGTGACGAGTACAACCCAGATAAACTGCGTTACCACAACATCATCATCATGACCGATGCTGACGTCGATGGTTCGCACATTCGTACGCTTCTATTGACCTTCTTCTACCGTCAAATGCCTGAACTCATTGAGCGTGGCTACGTGTACATTGCTCAGCCACCGCTATACAAAGTGAAGAAAGGCAAGCAAGAGCAGTACATTAAAGACGAAGATGCGATGAACCAGTATCAAGTGGCACTGGCTCTAGATAGCGCATCTCTACATGTGAATGCACAAGCACCAGCATTGTCTGGTGAAGCATTAGAGAAGTTAGTTCAGCAGTACAATGCGGGTATTAAGCTGGTGGATCGTATGAGCCGTCGCTACCCACGCGCACTGGTGCATGAGCTTATCTACGTACCACGTTTAACGGCGGAGCAATGTAATGACTCTGCTGCTGTAGAAACTTGGACGAAAACTCTCGTTGAGCAGTTGAACGCGAAAGAAGTCGGTGCTAGCCAATACAGCTTCGAAGTGGAACAGCATGCAGAGCTTGGTCTAAGCCTACCTAAGATCATTGTACGTACTCATGGTGTGATGCACGAACATGTACTCAGTATTGATCTGCTTAACTCGAAAGAGTTCGGAAAACTTGCGACGCTGTCTGAAGCATTAGACGGTCTAATTGAAGAGGGCGCTTACATCAAACGTGGTGAGCGTACTCAGCCTGTTGTTAGCTTTGTTGAGGCTTTAGAGTGGTTAATTAAAGAATCTCGTCGTGGTCTTAGCCTACAGCGTTACAAAGGTCTAGGTGAGATGAACCCAGATCAGCTTTGGGAAACCACAATGGATCCAGAAACGCGCCGTATGATGCAAGTAACGATTGAAGATGCCGTAGGTGCTGACCAATTGTTCACGACTCTAATGGGTGACCAAGTTGAGCCGCGTCGTAACTTCATCGAAGAGAATGCACTGAAAGTAGCTAATTTGGATGTATAAAGTTCCTAGTTACTAGCAGCGAGCCCCTAGAAAAAGCGCAGGTCGAAAGATTTGCGCTTTTTTATTGGAGGTTAATTAAAACAATCATTTAGTATTAGTCTAGCCACTAGCCACTAGCCACTAGCCACTAGTCACTCGAAACTAGGAACTTTTTTACTTTTATCCCTTGAAACTAATTTACCCCAACCACATATCTATTGTTGAAGAGGGAAGCTGTCTTGCTCAAAAGAGAAGAAACAGAACCTCTGGACTCGCTGATAAGGTATCGCTCAAGAGAGGATGACCTTAAAGGTACACAATTTAAAACTTGATTCGTTGCTATGTCCCCGAGCTTAGACCTAACAGAGGTAGCCAGAGGAATAGTCAATGAGTCCCTTAGTCGGCAAGGCTACGATCATAGTATCGAACCACGCAAACTCACGACTAAGACTATTGCTTACTAAAAGGATAGCACTATGAGAACTGTAGATTTCACTCCACTATACCGCAATGCAATTGGCTTCGATCGTCTGTTCAACATGATGGAAGCGAACTCTTCGAAGAACTCTTCAGGTGGTTACCCTCCATACAACATTGAGCAGCAAGACGATAATCACTACCGTATTACTATGGCTGTGGCGGGCTTTGCTGAAGAGCAGTTAGATTTAACTCAAAATGACAACATGCTGATCGTCAAAGGCGAGCGTAAAGCCGAAGAAGAGAAAAAATACGTTTATCAAGGTATTGCAGAGCGCGATTTCGAGCGTAAGTTCCAGCTAGCAGACTATGTAAAAGTTGTCGGAGCGAGCATGGAAAATGGTCTTCTCCACATTGATCTTGAACGCGAAATCCCTGAAGCGATGCAACCACGTAAGATTGCTATCAATGGTCAAAAACTCATTGAAGGTTAATATTCCGTCTCATAAATGAGAGCTGAGAGTGAAAGAGCGCCTATGAGCGCTCTTTTATTGCTCTCAATTCTATCCATCAGTAGTTTCTGCGTCGACAATTAATAAACTTGGAAAATAGAATGAAAAAAGTGGTATTGGCAGCGTTGATTGTTGCTGTCTCTGGTTGTTCTAGCTTTGGGCTGTTTTACTTCTGATGAAATTAAGCCTCTTGATAGGCTCGCGCTACTTCTTCAGCGATAATATCGATACCTTTCTGCATCATCTCATCATCTTGCACATAGTTCATACGTAAACACTGGTGAGCGTGTTCCCAGTCATCTTCCTGACCGATAAAGAAATACTCTCCAGGTACAATCAAAACCCCACGAGCTTTAAGACGCTGATAAAGTTCCATCGTTGTGATTGGAAGTTCATCAAACCATAACCAAAGGAAAATAGCGCCTTCCGGTTTATGAATACGAAAACGCGGATCGGTAATTGCGTTTTGCAGCAGTTCAACAGCACGAAGTGACTTTTGTTGGTAGAAAGGTTTAATTACCTCTGAACTGAGTTTCAGTAAGTTCCCTTTTTCAATCATATGATGAGCGATCGCTGGCCCAATGCTTCCCGGCGCTAAACTGATAATGCCGTTCATATTCGTCAGTGCTTGAGTTATTTCTTCATTGGCGATGATAATCCCGCAGCGAACACCCGGTAGACCTAGTTTTGATAGGCTCATGCATAAGATGGTGTTCTTATTCCAAAATGGCTGTACATCTTCGAAGATGATATTTGGGAATGGCAGTCCGTAAGCGTTATCGATAATCAGTGGAATATTGTTTTCACGTGCGAGTTTGTCCAACTTGTGAATCTCTTCATCCGTTAGAACATTACCTGTAGGGTTAGTCGGGCGTGATGCACAGATAGCCGCCACGGACTCATCAACCTTAAGTTGCTCAAAGTCGACGTGATATTTGAATAGGCCATTATCGAGTAATTCTATCTCTGGGTGGTAAGAGATAAAGATGTTCTCATCAACCCCAGCATCGCCATAGCCAATATACTCAGGAGCCAAAGGCAGCAGAATTTTTTTGTGCGAGCCATCTGGCTGCTGACCTGCAAGCAGGTTAAATAAGTAGAAAAAACCACTTTGACTGCCATTTGTTAGACTGATGTTCTTCTCACTGATATCCCAACCATAAGTCTCTTTCAATAAGTTAGCGAGTGCTTTAACAAATGCATCTTTGCCTTGCGGACCATCATAATTGGCCATGGCTGCGATCAATTCGCCACTGGCGAGCATCTCTTCACTGGTTTGGCGAAAGTCTTCGAGCATAGCTGGAATCGTGGCTGGGTTACCTCCACCGAGCATAATGGCTCCTGGGGTACGCAGACCATCATTTAAATCATTCATCAATCGTGTGATACCAGAATACTGATTAAATTTTTCACCAAACTTCGAGAATTGCATTTGTAGTTATACCTAATTCATTGTGATTGCTTTAAGTGTAATGAGTTACTAGAAACAGCTAGTAAAGCGAATAATCCTTGAACATACCTTAATGTGAGTACAACGCAAAGAGCCAATCTAAGCATGGCAGAAAATAATTTACTTTCTGATCACAAATCCAGTCTCATCGGATCGATGTTTGGAGTGTTATCGTGAGCAATCTGTCGCGAGTTCGCTGGAAGGCAAAGAAAAAAGGGAAGCATTTGCTTCCCTTACTCTTGGTGATTTTAATCGATTCTTACGATTAATGCTTACTTCTGTAGTAGTGAGATATCAGCAATTTGCAAGAATAGGTTACGTAGATTATTCAGTAGCGTTAGACGGTTTGTCTTAAGCGCTTCATCATCCGCCATAACCATTACGTTATCGAAGAACGCATCGACAGGTTCACGTAGGTCTGCAAGCTTGCTTAATGCTTCTTGGTAGTTACCTGTCGCAAATGCTGGTTCAAGAGCTTCAGTCATCACTTCTACGCTTTCAGCTAGTGATTTTTCTGCGTCTTCTTGGAGAAGAGCTAGATCTATCTCTGCTGCCAGTTCACCATCGAATTTAGCAAGGATGTTACCGACACGTTTATTCGCTGCTGCGAGTGCTTCTGCCGCTTCCAATTCACGGAAGTGAGATACCGCTTTAACACGTTGGTCAAAGTCTGCTGGTTTGGTTGGACGACGCGCTAGTACTGCTTGGATGATATCTACGCTAAAGCCTGCATCTTGATACCAAGCGCGGAAACGACCCAACATGAACTCGATAACATCTTGCTCAACGTTGTCATTGGTCAGCTTGTTACCAAACTGGATTTTTGCTTCGCGGATAAGATCAACGAGGTCTAGGTTGTAGCCGTTTTCAACGATGATACGTAGTACACCTAGAGAAGCGCGGCGAAGTGCAAATGGGTCTGAGCCTTTAGGTGCTTGGCCAATACCAAAGATACCGACGATAGTGTCTAGCTTGTCCGCCATAGCGACTGCAGAAGAGATACCTGTGCTTGGTAGGTCGTCACCAGCAAAACGAGGCATGTATTGCTCGTACAGCGCCAGTGCAACTTGTTCGTCTTCACCGTCATGCTTGGCGTAATGCATGCCCATAACCCCTTGAGTATCGGTAAATTCGAATACCATTGAAGTCATTAGGTCACACTTAGCCAATAGACCTGCGCGAGTTGCTTTTTCAACATCAGCGTCGATCTGCTTAGCGATGTAGCCAGCAAGAGCGGTAATACGGTCAGTTTTGTCTTTGATCGTACCAAGTTGCTTTTGGAAGATAGCTTGTTCTAGCTCAGGAAGACGATCGATAAGAGGACGCTTGCGGTCAGTGTTAAAGAAGAATTCTGCATCCGCTAGACGTGGACGTACAACCTTCTCGTTACCTTCGATTACGTAGCGTGGCTCTTTTGATTCGATATTCGATACAAAGATGAAGTTTGGTAGCAACTGCTTGTTTTCATCGTATACAGGGAAGTACTTTTGGTCACCTTTCATGGTGTAAACCAAAGCTTCAGAAGGCACTTTTAGGAACTTTTCTTCAAACTTTGCCGTAAGTACAACAGGCCACTCAACAAGAGAAGTCACTTCTTCTACTAAGTCGTCTTCTAGATCGGCAATACCACCAACGGCGGCCGCTGCTTTTTGTGCGTCAGCGAGAATGATCGCCTTACGTGCTTCGTAATCTGCCATTACTTTACCGCGTTCTTCCAGAATCGCTGGATATTGCTCTGCATAGTCGATAGTGAACTCTTGTTCACCCATGAAGCGGTGACCACGGATAGTGCGGCTTGACGCAACTCCAAGGATTTCACCTTCGATCAGATCCGAACCCATAAGCATGGTTAGCGTTTTCACTGGACGGATAAATTGTGTTGCTTTATCGCCCCAACGCATTGGTTTTGCGATTGGTAGATCAGCAAGAGCTTTAGCAGCAAGTTCCACAACGATTTCTGAGGTTGCTTGGCCTTTTACTTCTTGTTTGAACAGTAGCCATTCACCCTTGTCCGTGACCATGCGTTCAGCTTGGTCAACTGTGATACCACAGCCGCGAGCCCAGCCTTGTGCTGCTTTGGTTGCGTTACCTTCAGCATCGAAAGCAGCAGCAACAGCAGGACCACGCTTTTCAACGACTTTGTCTGCTTGACCTTCAGCCAGTGCTGACACTTTAAGAGCTAAACGACGAGGAGCGGCATACCATTTCACTCCTTGGTGTTCAACGTCTGCACCTTTTAGCTCAGCTTCGAAATTTGCTGCGAACGCTTCTGCTAATGTACGAAGTTGCGTTGGTGGTAGCTCTTCTGTACCGAGTTCAATTAGAAATTCTTTAGCCATGATTACTTCTCCTCACCTTCTTTTTTACACATAGGGAAGCCAAGCGCTTCGCGAGATGCGTAGTAGGCTTCTGCAACTGACTTAGTCAGGTTGCGGATACGAAGGATGTAACGTTGACGCTCTGTTACAGAGATTGCTTTACGTGCATCAAGTAGGTTGAAGGCGTGTGCCGCTTTCAGGATGCGCTCGTAAGCAGGTAGAGGAAGAGGTTTCTCAAGCTCTAGTAGTTGCTTAGACTCTTTTTCACACTGATCGAAGAAGCTAAATAGGAAATCTACGTCTGCGTGCTCAAAGTTGTACGTTGATTGCTCAACTTCGTTTTGGTGGAAGATATCACCGTAAGTGACTTTGCTACCGTCTGGAGCGACGTTCCACACTAGATCGTAAACGGAGTCCACTTCTTGAATGTACATCGCTAGACGTTCGATACCGTAAGTGATTTCGCCTGTCACTGGTTTACACTCAAGGCCGCCCACTTGCTGGAAGTAAGTAAACTGAGTCACTTCCATGCCGTTTAGCCATACTTCCCAACCAAGACCCCATGCACCTAGTGTTGGGTTTTCCCAGTTATCTTCTACGAAGCGGATGTCGTGAACTAGCGGGTCGATACCAAGAACTTCAAGCGAGCCTAGGTACAACTCCTGAATGTTATCCGGAGATGGTTTTAGAGCTACTTGGAACTGATAGTAGTGCTGCAGACGGTTCGGGTTTTCACCATAACGGCCATCGGTTGGACGACGTGAAGGTTGAACGTAAGCTGTCGACATTGGCTCTGGGCCAAGTGCACGTAGACATGTCATTGGGTGAGAGGTGCCTGCACCTACTTCCATATCTAGAGGCTGAACGATTGTGCAGCCATTTTGTGCCCAGTAATCCTGCAGCGCGAGGATCATTCCCTGGAAGGTTTTGATATCGTATTTTTGCATAGTAATTCGCGCGATTCTTGTGTCTAAAATTGATAAAAAATAACAATCAAGTATACCCAGATATTAGGCATGGGAGTAGAGGTAATCTTGACTAATTCATAGGCAAAAATCCCCTTTAATAGAATTTTTCTGCCTTATCTAACCAAATTTTCCTAAAAGGGAGTTTATTTGTAGTTTCCTACTTGAGAATCGTTAAGGGGAGCGATAGAATTCCGCTGTCTTTGGGGAGTAGCTTACCTATTTATCAACACTGGGATAATAGGTTCGTTCGTCAACATAATTGATGCAAAATCATCATGGCGTTCGAGACGAGTAGTGACAGATAACAATCAAAAACGTCACTCGTGTTTAGCAAGACCTTAGACAAATCATCATGAACCGGGGTGGGGCATGAGGTTTGTCTTTGGTTAAAAATAATCCCTACCTCAAAAGAGCATGTCTTGAGCGTTTTAGCTATTTCTATTACCACCGTCGCACTGGCGGAAATCGGTGATAAAACTCAATTATTGTCACTCCTGTTAGCGAGTCGATACCGTAAACCTATACCTATTATCGCAGCCATTTTTCTTGCCACTATTGCCAACCACGCGTTAGCAGCATGGCTAGGTGTTGTCGTTGCTGATTATCTTTCACCGCAAGTTTTAAAATGGGTGCTGGCGGTCAGTTTCGTCGCTATGGCCGCCTGGGTACTGATACCAGACAAACTTGATGACGATGAACAGATTTCGAATCGAGGACCTTTCATCGCCAGTTTTATTGCATTTTTTGTCGCTGAGATCGGAGATAAAACGCAAATCGCAACCTCAATTTTAGGTGCGCAATATGCGGATGCTCTGAGTTTGGTTGTCCTTGGCACCACAATCGGTATGCTTTTGGCCAATGTGCCCGTGGTACTGATCGGTAAACTGTCAGCAGACAAAATGCCACTGGATTTGATCCGAAAAGTGACCGCTTTGCTATTCATCGCCTTAGCGACTGGTGCTGCAATTTACTCGTAGTTTGCTAAGGATATGGTGTTAAATATCAATAGCTAGCCTTTAAAATGCGTCAGTTCAAGGTATGGATTGAAATCGTTCGTAGACGTGATCGCTGACATATTAGTGTCATGTTTGTCATGGTAATTTAACCGTGTGATTGATAGCGAGAGGGCGATACGATGCTTACACGTTATACGGGGATCACCCCTAGAAGTCAGAGTTACTTGTTCACCTTTGGCCTTGTGTTGTGTTTGCTGGCTATGGTGCTAACGGATATGTGGTTGCCCATTGTTGCGGGTACGTTCATTTTGACTGGCTTGACGGTTGAGGCTTGGATTCGAGTCGCTCACATAATACCGATGCATGAAGAGATGCGTGCCATGAGAAAGCAGATCAATAAACTTCAGGCTGAAATTCACACCATAGAATACGACGAATAAAGTAACGGCTGCCCTAGGGCAGCCGTTTTTTATCTCTTGCTAATGGCCTCTATGCCATTCCTTTCTTAATTAAATATAGGTATGGCAGTTGTTCTGTCTGAGAGCCGATTAACTGATGATCCATAAAGCGACAGAAACTGGGAATGTCTCGGGTTGTTGATGGGTCATCAGCTTTAACAAGCAGAACCTCACCATCTTGCATGTTTCGAATTGTCTTCCTGACCATCATCACTGGCTCTGGGCAGCGTAGTCCTTCTGCCTCTAATGTTTGATTTGCCTGCTCGATATTGAATGTCATGGTCGTATCTTTGGTTACTTAATTTGGCCTAGATAATACTAGTGAAGAAAAAATATTCAATAACCCCTTGGCAAACGGATCATTTTGTTTTAACTTAGTTAACAAGTTGGTAACATTTGAACGAGGGAGCTATTATGTTGACAGCATTAGATCGGTTAACAATCTATTCAGTGTTGTGCTTTATCTCTTTCTGCGCTCTTGTTTTACGTTCACCAGCAGAATCGTCTTCGTTTATGCCGCTACTCGGCATGGGTGCGACGGTTGTAGGGATCTGGCTCGAGATGCATCGCTGGCCAAGCGCATCTGAAGAGCGAGAGAATGGATGATTGCGCTTCCAACCGTCATTCATTTCTGTCACTACGCTCAACTACATTCCGACACTATCCCCAGTTTTCTTGGGCTTCCCCGCTGAAAAGCGGGATTTTTTTTGCCTGAAAAAGGTACAATTGCAGACACCTTTTCAAAAAATGATGGTTAAACGTGGAATTAGAAGACATTTATCGTCGTGACCTTAGCTTGTTGGTGGCTCTTCGTGTTCTTATCGAGGAATGCAGTGTCAGCAAAGCGGCAAACCGCCTCAACCTCAGTCAATCGGCTATGAGTCGAGTGCTTGGGCGTTTACGTGAAATGCTCTCCGATCCACTGTTTACTCGGCAAGGTCAGCACTTGATTCCAACGCAAAAAGCGCTGGAAATCGATCAGGCTTTGGGTGAACCTCTCGAATCTCTTCGCCAGTTGTTGTCACCATTAGAGTTTGAGCCAAGGAGCTGCGATCAGACGTTCAATATAGCGACCACAGATTACGCGATGCAAACCATACTGCCCTTTGCTCTACCGCGAATCTATCAGGAAGCGCCGAATGTTTCGTTTAACTTCCTACCTTTGCAACATGACAGACTCGCTGATCAACTGACTTATCAAGGGGCAGACTTAGCCATCTGCCGACCTATTGGCCCAGTCGAACCACTACGCAGTGAAATTCTTGGTCGGGTAGGTGTGCTTTGCTTGCTCTCAAAACAGCATCCTTTAGCAGATAAAGAGATGAGCCTATCGGATTATTTGACCTATCCGCATGCGATGATAGCGATAAGTGATGGAGTTAAGGCACTGATTGAGCAGGCTTTGATTGATCAACCTGAGCGGAAAATGGTGTTAAGGGCATATCATCTTGAGGCGGCATTGGCGATTGTGGATACCATGCCAATCATTATTACCGTGCCTGCTGATTTGGCGTACTTAGTTGCTGAACGTTATGACTTGCTCATCAAGCCGTTGCCATTTCAGTTTACGTCCTTTGATTATTCAATGATTTGGCATCCCCGCTGTGAACATTCACCTTCTCAGGAGTGGCTGCGTGGGATAGTTAAAGAAGAATGTAGTCGTTTAATTGCCAAGCGAATAGAAGATATTGGGTTAGATTAGACAGGCAGAATCAATAAGAGCCAGCATTACAGGTGCTGGCTCTTTGAGTATTGCTGTCGCTAAAGTTTGATCACCACTCGACCTGTTACTTGACCGTTGGTGATATCTTCAGCGTATTTTGGCGCATCTTGAAGCTCAATCTCTGTACATGCTTGTTCAAAGTAGCTCTCTGGAAGGAGCTCAACCAGTCTCTCCCACGCCGCAATACGTTTTTCGGTTGGGCACATTACCGAGTCAACGCCTTGTAGACGTACGTTACGTAGAATAAACGGCATGACGGTTGTTGGTAGGTCAAAGCCGCCAGCAAGCCCACATGCTGCTACAGCGCCGTTATAATCCATTTGCGCAAGGACTTTCGCTAGCACTTTACTGCCTACGGTATCAACCGCACCCGCCCAAACTTGTTTTTCTAGTGGACGCGCAGGTTCTTCAAACTCTGCTCGATCAATGATTCGGCTAGCGCCAAGTTTCTCTAGTAGTGGACCATTTTGTTCGACACGTCCGGTGACAGCTGTGACTTGATAGCCCAAAGCTGCCAGCAGCGATACGGCAACCGAGCCAACCCCGCCACTCGCACCTGTTACAAGTACTTCACCGGACTCTGGTGTGATACCAGCATCAAGCAGAGCTTGCACACACAACATGCCAGTAAAACCTGCGGTTCCTACCATCATGGCTTTTTTACTGTCGATACCTTTTGGTAGTGGGACTAGCCAGTCTGCTTGTAAACGAGCACGCTGAGCCATGCCACCCCAGTGGTTTTCACCCACACCCCAGCCGGTGAGTACAACTTTGTCACCCGCTTGGTAGCGGTTGTCTTCAGAGCTGACAACGGTTCCCGCCATATCAATACCAGGCACCATTGGAAAATTACGGATAATTTTGCCTTTACCAGTGATAGCCAAACCATCTTTGTAGTTGAGAGATGAGTAATCGACGTCGATTAGGACTTCACCTTGAGGAAGTTGTGATTCATCGATTTGCTCGATGGAAGCAATAGTGCGTTTGTCTTCTTGGTTTAGGATCAGTGCGTTAAACATTTGTCGTCTCCACCACGGGCAGCAATTAAAAAACAGAATTGAGTGTAGACCTAAATAAGGCATGACTAAAATGAAACTTTAGCATTATATCTATGCGTACCATACATTCTGTCCAATAAGCTGACAGGTTAGTGCTCACGGTTCAGAGCGAAAAATCACTAAAGCCAAATAAAAAAGCCTCTTACTGAAAGCAAGAGGCTGAGTATTGAGGGTATCCTGACTAGGAAAGGAAGAACTTATACGACGGGTTATCGGTTTCGTCTTTGCATTGATAACCCAATTCACGCAGATGAGCTGAGAATTGAGAGAGATCTGACTCATCCAATTCAAAGCCACACAGTACTCGACCATAGTCAGCACCATGGTTGCGGTAGTTGAACAGGCTAATATTCCAGTGTGTCCCTAGGGTACTTAAAAATTTAAGAAGAGCGCCGGGGTACTCAGGAAACTCAAAACTATAGAGACGTTCTTTCAGTGGTTTAGATGGCTTTCCACCAATCATGTAGCGAATATGCAGTTTTGCCATTTCGTCATCTGACAAATCAACCACTGGGTAACCGCCGTTACGTAGATCATGGATGATATGTTCTAACTCTTCTTGACCACCCTGCAGACGAACACCGACAAAGATATTCGCTAAAGAATCATCATTGTAACGATAGTTAAACTCAGTGACAGCACGGCCACCAATTAAGTTACAAAATTCGAAGAATGCCCCTTGGCGTTCAGGAATCGTGACAGCTAACAGGCCTTCACGTTTTTCACCGAGCTCGCAACGCTCGGAGACGTAACGCAGACCGTGGAAGTTAGTGTTTGCGCCTGATAAAACGGTTCCAAGGTTTTTACCCTTGAGTTCATTCTTTTCTGCAAATTTCTTTAGTCCAGCCAGAGCCAGTGCACCAGAAGGTTCGGCAATCGCACGGGTATCTTCAAAGATATCTTTTACCGCAGAGCAGATTTCATCGCTGGATACCGAGATGTGTCCATCGATGTATTTTTGACAAAGGCGGAATGTCTCTTCTCCGATACGTTTTACGGCTACGCCGTCAGCAAACATACTCACTTGGTCTAAAACGACAGGCTCTCCTGCGTCTAGAGCGGCTTTCAGACAAGAGGAATCTTCAGGTTCAACAGCAATGACTTTTATCTCAGGCATCAGTTGTTTGACTAGAACAGCAACGCCCGCAGCAAGACCACCACCACCAACAGGGACAAAGATGTAATCGAGATGACCATTTTGTTGCAGCATCTCCATGCCAATTGTTCCCTGACCAGCAATGACCAAAGGGTGATCAAACGGAGGAACAAAGGTGTAACCATGCTCAGTAGACAAACGTTCAGCTTCCGCCTTAGCTTCATCAAAGTTGCTGCCATGTAGAACCACATTGCCGCCAAATCCGCGTACCGCTTCTACCTTGATATCCGGTGTCGTTTTAGGCATGACAATGGTAGTCTTTATGCCTAGTTTCGTACCCGATAGCGCCATGCCTTGTGCATGGTTGCCTGCCGACGCAGCGATCACGCCTGCCGATTTCTGTTCATCGTTCAAACTCGCGACCATATTGTACGCACCTCGCAGTTTGAACGAGTGCACGGGTTGGCGGTCTTCACGTTTAATTTGAACGTTATTGCCAATACGAGCCGAAAGACGGGGCATATCCTGAAGTGGCGTAACGGTCGCCACTTCATAAACTGGAGCTCTTAAGATCTGGCGCAGATAGTCTGCGCCAGTTTGTTGCGTAAGCGTCATAAGCTAGCCCTCTAGCTTAAATTTATCTCGTACCGCACCTTTGTCAGCACTGGTAGCCATACTCGCGTAAGCTTTTAGTGCAAATGATACTTCACGTTGACGATCAGCTGGTTTCCAGCCAAGTTCGTCTTGTTTTGCACGGCGCTCAGCAAGTTCCTGTTCTGAAACCTCAAGAGAGATTGAACGGTTAGGAATATCAATTGCGATCATATCGCCTTCTCTTACCAGACCGATAGCACCACCGTTGGCTGCTTCAGGAGAAGCGTGACCGATAGATAGTCCCGATGTTCCGCCTGAGAATCGACCGTCAGTCAGCAGGGCACACTCTTTACCTAAACCCATCGATTTGAGGTAAGTCGTTGGGTACAACATCTCTTGCATACCAGGGCCACCTTTAGGGCCTTCGTAGCGAATAATGACCACATCACCAGCTTTCACTTTGCCGCCCAGAATACCTTCAACGGCATCTTCTTGGCTTTCAAAAACGACAGCCGGACCGGTAAATTTAAGGATGCTTTCATCCACCCCTGCTGTTTTCACGATACAACCATCGAGAGCGATGTTGCCTGAAAGAACGGCTAAGCCTCCCTCTTGGCTGAAGGCATTCTCTTTCGTGCGGATACAACCTTCTTTGCGGTCATCATCAAGGCGATCCCAACGGCAATCTTGCGAGAATGCTTTGGTCGTACGAATGCCAGCAGGGCCCGCGCGGAAGAATTTTAGAACCTCTTCATCTTCGGTCTGCATGATGTCGTATTTGGCTAACTGCTCTTTCATAGAAAGACCCAGTACAGTATGTGCGTCGCTGTGTAGCAGTCCTGCGCGGTCAAGCTCACCAAGGATAGCCATTACACCACCAGCGCGGTGCACGTCTTCCATGTGGTATTTCTGTGTAGATGGCGCCACTTTACATAGATGCGGTACCTGACGAGATAGGCGGTCGATATCTTCCATATCAAAATCCACTTCACCCTCTTGTGCTGCTGCTAGCAGGTGCAGGATAGTGTTAGTTGAACCACCCATTGCGATATCCAATGCCATCGCGTTTTCAAATGCGTCAAACGTTGCAATGTTGCGTGGTAGTGCAGATTCGTCATCTTGCTCGTAGTAACGACGTGTCAGTTCAACAATGCGTCGACCGGCGTTAAGGAATAGTTGCTCACGGTCTGCGTGCGTTGCCAGCATAGAACCGTTACCCGGCTGAGATAAGCCTAGAGCTTCAGTCAGACAGTTCATTGAGTTAGCTGTGAACATACCTGAACATGAACCACAGGTTGGACACGCTGAACGCTCGATCTGTTCGCTTTGTTCGTCAGAAACTTTCGGGTCAGCCCCTTGGATCATGGCATCAACAAGGTCTAGTTTGATGATTTGATCAGAAAGCTTAGTTTTACCCGCTTCCATAGGGCCGCCAGAGACGAAAATTACCGGGATGTTGAGGCGCATTGACGCCATTAGCATCCCCGGCGTGATTTTGTCACAGTTCGAGATACAGACCATGGCATCAGCACAGTGAGCATTGACCATGTATTCTACTGAGTCAGCAATCAGTTCACGTGATGGTAGCGAGTAAAGCATGCCACCGTGACCCATCGCGATGCCATCGTCTACCGCGATCGTATTAAACTCTTTAGCGATACCGCCTGCTTTCTCAATTTCACGAGCGACTAACTGACCCATGTCTTTCAGGTGAACATGACCTGGTACAAATTGGGTAAATGAGTTCACTACCGCAATGATTGGTTTACCAAAGTCTTCATCTTTAACACCGGTCGCACGCCATAAAGCGCGTGCACCCGCCATATTGCGTCCATGAGTGGTGGTTGCTGATCTATATTTAGGCATCTTACTACTTCCTTATTTTGCCGGTGCGTTCTCTGGGTAAACGTAATCTAGCCAACCCCATTTATCTTCCGTCGTACCGTTGAATAGGCCGAAGTAAGCTTCTTGCAGCTCTTTAGTGATAGGGCCGCGTTTACCGCTACCCACTTCAATTTTGTCGATCGTCGCAACAGGAACGATTTCCGCGGCGGTACCTGTCATGAATACTTCGTCTGCAAGGTACAGTGCTTCACGAGCGATGTTAGCTTCACGCACTTCGTAACCACGATCTCGAGCGATGGTCATGATGGAGTCACGAGTAATGCCTGGTAGGATCGCGCTGGTTGCTGGTGGAGTGCAGATCACACCATCTTTAACCACAAAAATGTTTTCACCAGCACCTTCAGATAGGTAACCATCAACGCTGAGTGCGATGCCTTCAGCATATCCGTGGCGACGAGCTTCACCACCAACCAGTAGAGAAGAAAGGTAGTTACCACCAGCTTTTGCTGCGGTTGGAATGGTATTTGGTGCAGCGCGGTTCCAGCTAGAAATCATGGCATCTACACCTTTTTCTAGCGCATCTTCGCCTAGGTAAGAACCCCAAGGAAAAGCAGCAATGATGAGATCCATCTCTGTGCCGACTGGTGGACAAACACCAAGGCCAACGTTACCCACAAAACCGAGTGGACGGATGTAAGCGCTATCCAGTTTGTTTTGACGCAGAGTTTCACGCGTTGCTTCCATGATTTCTTCAATCGTGTATGGAATCGGGAAACGGTATATTTTTGCTGAATCTTTCAGACGCTTCGCATGCTCTAGATGACGGAAGACAATTGGACCATTTGGTGTGTTGTAGCAGCGTACGCCTTCAAATACTGAAGTGCCGTAGTGCATCGCGTGAGTCAAAACGTGTACGTTAGCCTCCGCCCAAGGAACCATCTCACCATTAAACCAAATGTAATCTGCTGTTTTTGTAGCCATTATTGCCTTCCTTATGCACAAATCTTTTGTTGTAAGTTGTTATTTGGTAATTCATCTCGCGCAATTTGCGTGACTTCAACGGTGCGCACGTCCCAAAGCTTCTCGATCTGATTGGTTAGGAACGAGATTGGGCGGTCGCTATCAACGATGATCTCTACGCTGGCGATTCTGCTTTCGTGGTTTTGTGTGCCTGCCACCTGTTTAACCGTGAAGCCACGGTGACGAACAACGCGAAGTACACGTTCTAGCAGAACGGGTTTGTCGTCTGCTTTAATGTCGATTAAGTATCTTTCCATGTTATGTGTTCTCCAGCATGTCATTGTTTGATGCACCTGGTGGTACAAGTGGCCAGACATTTTCTTCCTCATCGATTAGAACATGAAGAAGATAAGACGTGTTACTTTCTAGCATTTCTTTTAGTGCTGGCTCAACTTCTTCTTTCTTAGTGATGGTTTTACCAGGAATATCAAAGGCTTTAGCTAGCATTACAAAGTCAGGGTTGTCATCTAGGATGGTCTCGCTATGGCGGCCATCAAAGAATAGTGATTGCCACTGACGAACCATGCCAAGGCGTTGGTTGTTGAGTAGTACGATTTTTACAGGAATTTGGCGACGTTTTAGAGTCCCAAGCTCCTGCACATTCATCATAAATGAACCATCACCCGTAATGAGAATAGACTGATCATCAGGACGAGCTACTGCGGCGCCCATTGCTGCTGGCAAGCCAAAGCCCATGGTGCCAAGTCCTGCTGAAGTGATGAAGTTCTGTGGATCACGAGGCTGAATATGCTGAGCTGCCCACATTTGATGTTGGCCAACATCTGTTGAAACAATCGAGCTATCTGGCATGAGATCAGAAAGTTGTTTGAGCAGTCCCGGTGCATAGATCAGATCACCTGGATGGTCATAGCGCCACTTAAACCCACTGCGTAGACTTTCACTGTGTTTAACCCAAGGCGTAATATCTTGAGTGAGTTCAAGATGAGGAAGAACGGCTGGAATTTCGGCACGAACTGGAGCGTTTGCTTGGCGAAGTTTATGGATTTCAGCTGCGTCGATATCGATATGGATAACTTTGGCATTGGGAGCGAAAGTATCTAGCTTACCAGTAACACGGTCATCGAAACGTGCACCAACAGCAATCAAAAGGTCACATTCCTGAACAACAAGGTTTGCAGCCTTGGTTCCGTGCATACCTAGCATACCTAGGTAATGTGGGTCGTGACGTTCGATAGTGCCTAAGCCTTTCAGCGTACTGACTGATGGCATAGGGTTTAGGCGCAGGAATTCGCGCACAGCATTGGTTGCGTGACCTAGTTGTACGCCACCACCAACATAAAGAACAGGACGAGAACTTTGTGAAAGAAGGTCCTGAGCTTTCGCTATTGCTTCTTGGCTGGCAACGGGCATTGCAGGTGGGGTAAATGGTGGTAGTAGCTCAACAGGAGCTTGCCCTAGCTGGACATCTTTAGCGATATCGACAATTACAGGGCCTGGACGGCCTGTTTTCGCTACTTCAAACGCTTCGGCCAACGTGGGGGCGAGGTCATTGATGTCGGTGACGAGATAGCTGTGTTTGGTACAGGAAAGCGACATACCAATGACGTCCATCTCCTGAAACGCGTCGGTACCAATGTGAGAACTTGCTACCTGACCTGTGATTGCGACTAATGGAATTGAATCCATAAAAGCGTCCGCCAGACCTGTAACTAAGTTTGTTGCTCCCGGACCTGAAGTCGCCATACATACTGCGACATCCTGGGTCGCGCGCGCCATACCAATTGCAGCCATTGCTGCACCTTGTTCATGGCGACAGAGGATATGTTCAACGCCACCATCATATAGTGCGTCATAGATTGGCATAATGGCACCGCCAGGGTAACCAAAAACGGTTTTGATTCCTTGCTGTTGTAGAGCAGCTACGACTAGCTCTGCACCTGTCATCCTCTACCCCCTCGGCTGTCCTTATCTTGATGTTGTGTTTTATTGCACGTCATTTGCGCTCCCATTCTTCCTGCAAGCTCTATTTATGAGCTTTAAATTTATGTCAGCCAAATTTTTCAGCGACTAATTGTAAAAAAACCCCCGGACTTTGCAGTGCGGGGGTTTTTTCTATTCTGTGGTTATCTTTCGCCCACTAGACCCCGCGCGGTGTCAATAATGACCACGATAATCAGGGCAATCAGTGCGTTAGTGCGGGCGTTAAAGTTCATCTTATTTTCTATAGTTATGTGTGCCGAATAGGGCACGAAAATGTTTGCGTCTCTAGTGGTAACATACATATCCGTTAAATGACAAGCAAAAACTCATTCTTTTTTCACATTCTTTCAGCATCTAGCCAAGCTATATAACAACCTTGATAAGAAAATGAACTAACTATCAGGGGGATAAATAATGAGCATCTACAAGATGGATTCACTATGGGATTAGCCATTATTCACAGTCGAGCCTGTGTGGGTGTTGAAGCACCTTCGGTGACAGTCGAAGTACATATTAGTAATGGTATGCCCGGATTTTGTTTGGTTGGGTTACCCGAAACGACGGTTAAAGAATCACGAGATAGAGTTCGCAGCGCCATTGTTAATTCACGCTTTGAGTTTCCAGCTAAACGAATTACGGTGAATCTTGCTCCTGCCGATCTTCCCAAAGAGGGAGGAAGGTTTGATCTGCCCATTGCGTTGGGTATCTTGGCCGCTTCAGAGCAAATACCTACCGTCGCGTTATCTGAGCGAGAATTTATTGGTGAATTGGCACTGTCAGGTGAACTGAGATACGTCAAAGGTGTTCTACCTGCTGCTTTAGCCGCAAATCGTGTCAAACGTAGCTTAGTTGTACCACATCAAAATGGTGATCAAGCGGCGTTGGTTGGGGCGGAACGGCATAAATCAGCTCACAGTCTACTTGAAGTGTGTGCAGACCTTTCGGGTCAGCAACCCTTGTCTCTTCACCAAAGCGAATACCAGGAGAGTCAGTCGCATTTACAGCGTGATATGCAGGACATTATTGGTCAGCAACAAGGCAAACGCGCCTTGGAAATAGCCGCTGCTGGCAACCACAATTTGCTTTTTCTAGGCCCTCCAGGGACGGGTAAAACGATGTTGGCGTCGAGGCTGTGTGACTTATTACCCGAGATGTCGGATCAAGAAGCGCTAGAAACCGCTTCGATAGCCTCACTGACACAACAAGAGATTAATGTTCATAATTGGAAACAGAGGCCATTTCGCGCTCCACACCATACAAGTTCAATGGCAGCCTTAGTGGGAGGTGGCTCTATTCCGAGACCGGGTGAAATTTCACTCGCCCACAATGGTTTGTTGTTTCTTGATGAGATGCCAGAATTTGAACGCAAAGTGTTGGATTCTTTGCGGGAACCTCTTGAGTCCGGTGAAATTATTATTTCACGCGCGCAAGGAAAAACGCGATTTCCGGCACGTTTTCAGTTGGTTGGCGCTTTGAACCCTAGTCCTACGGGGTATTACGAGGGCAATTTATCTCGAGCTAACCCACAAGTTATTTTGCGCTATTTGAGTCGTTTGTCAGGGCCTTTACTTGACCGATTCGATATGTCGTTGGAAATCCCTGCCTTACCAAAGGGGACTCTAGCAGAGGGGGGTGACAGAGGAGAATCGACCTCGGTTGTCAAACAGCGAGTGCTGCTAGCGCGTGAAAAAATGCTCTCGCGTGCCAACAAGGTTAATGCTTTACTCACTAGTCGAGAAATCGAGAGTTATTGTCCACTGCAAAAGCAGGATGCGCAGTTTCTAGAAAATGCTTTGCATCGATTGGGTCTATCGATTCGTGCTTATCACCGAATCATTAAAGTTGCTCGTACCATTGCTGATTTAGAAGGTTCACCTCAAATAGAGCGTAACCATCTTGCTGAGGCCCTTGGTTATCGTTCTATGGACCGACTGCTGCGACAACTTACCGAACAAGCGGTATAGATTGAATGGAAGCCCACAGAAGGTGTTCAGTGGGCTTTCCGATGCTTAAAACTTGTAGTTAACACCTATGGAGAATATTAACTGTTGTTCTTGGTAAAAGTTGATGTTTGAGTCTTTTTGCCCATAACCAGCAAACGAGATCAGAGACCAATCACGCAAGCCCATTAATTGTTGGTACTCATAGGCCGCAAACAGGCTAAATTCATCATCAGTACGCGTTGTATTGTAAACCGGATGAGAGGCGTCGTAACTGAAGTGCGTGTAGCCAGCTGTGAGAGCAAACTGGTGACGCTCCATTACTTTAAATAGGGATAGTTCGCCTCTCCATGAAGTAAAGGAATAGGCATCCCCTTCAGCATCCGATTTTACCAACGTAATGGAGGGGGCTAAAAATGTACCGGGTTGGATGCGCATCCGATAGTCGCCTTTTAGGTAGAGTTTGTCTGCATCTCTTTTTAAAAGGTGAGCCGATGATACGTAGCCAGAATCTAGACCTGAACGTTCGTTCTCTACTTCCTGACTGGCATAAGCGGTGTCCAAGCTAAAGCCAGAATTATTAATATTGCTGAATTTTAGACGGAAGGCATTGCCTTTCTCATCGGTTACGCTTCTTGCTGGACCTGTTTTAAAAGGATCTGACCATGTTTCACCAGACATGATTGTCGGTAGGAAAGAGGCATCAATCACTGTTCCATTTGCCAGCAGTTGCTTATAGCCCAACTCTAACGCTAAGGTACCTACTGCGATATCTTCTCTAGATGTACCCACATATAGCTGTCTATCTAGCTGGCTTCCAAACGTATAGGCGATGCTACCGAGAGGTACAGGGATAAAGCTGCTGTCACTTTCACCTTTTTGGGTGTTGTCATTAATGGTTGCGTTGGCATCGGTATTGAAATTGGATGTTGAAGAAAGGTAACCGGCGCTCAACGAAATTTCACCACTGATACCAGCGGTGTCTGACAACTGGGCCATCGCTGGAGCAGCGCAGAAGCAGAAAATGGCAGTTGAGAGCATGATAGGTTTGGTGCTCATTGTGAGTTCTCCAAAAGTGTAATGCTAAATAAGGTGACATCACCGGAAATAGTGTTGATTAACTACTCTGACCATAGCCAGATTAGTTTCAAACTTTCCAATGGCTTGTATAATTACACGCTGTTTTATTATCCATTAGTAAAACTATATTAAATTTTCTTCAAATCTCATTATTAAGCGTTATGTTGGCACATTTACTTCTTATTCTGAATGTTTCCTTAGTTATCTTAAACTCAGCTTTGTGTTCGGTAGCTATCTGTATTATCGCTGTATTCAAGCTTCTTCTTCCAACTGCGGCGCTGAAAGCGAAAGGCACCCAATTAGCCAATAAAGTGATGTGGCTATGGGCGACGATTAACTCGGCCATTCTGAATGTTTCGAACCAAGTTGAATGGGATGTTCAGGGGGGAGATGAGCTGAAGAAAGACGGTTGGTATTTAATGATCAGTAACCACCTGAGTTGGACTGATATTGTCGTGTTGTGCTGTGTGTTTAAAGATCGCATTCCAATGCCCAAGTTTTTCCTTAAACAACAATTACTCTATGTTCCTTTCATTGGAATGGCTTGCTGGGCGTTGGATATGCCATTTATGCGCCGTTATTCGCGGGAGTATCTGATTCGTCATCCAGAAAAGCGTGGTCAGGATCTCGCAACCACTCGTCGTTCATGTGGCAAATTTAAACACACGCCGACAACAGTGGTGAATTACGTAGAGGGGACTCGTTTTACACCGCAAAAGCAGCGTAAGAGTACAGCTGGCTATGACTATCTGCTCCAACCTAAAACAGGTGGCATTGCCTACACGTTAGCGGCGATGGGCGACCAGTTTGATAATATTATCGATGTCACACTGGCTTACCCTGACAATACAGAAAAGCCATTTAAAGATGCTTTGATGGGAAGAATGCAAAGAATAGTGGTTCGTACTCAGGTTCTGCCTGTTGATGAAAAAGTGCGAGGTGATTACTTTAACGACAAACCGTATAAACGTCAGTTTCAGCAATGGTTGGGAGATGTTTGGAAGGAAAAAGATGCTGTGCTCAAGGAACTGCATCAGGAAAAGTAATTGCATCATTGGGATCAAAAAGGGAGCCGTATGCTCCCTTTTTTTGATCTGTAGCGATTACTTCAGTGTCAGTAGATAGTTGACCAATGCAAAGTATTCATCAAGCGTTTTAATCGATTGAGCCTGTACTAAGTATTTGTTGTTGACCACAACGGCTGGCACACCGGAAAGACCGCTATCTTTGAACTGCTTGTCGAAACGACGAACCATAGAATCCACAGCAAAACCATTGAACGCAGCATCGAACTTGTCTGCATCGACACCTTCATCAAGGAAGATTTGGCGTAATTCCTCATCATTCTTTGGTGCTTTGCGCATGTTATGAATTCGGTCAAACAGCACAGGTGTCATCTTGTCTTCGATCTTTAGCACAATCATGGTGGCGTAAGCCTTGCTCATTGACTCTCCCATGTTGCCACCCATAAAAGAGACGTGGTTCTTCTGGAACTTAGCATCTTTAGGTAGCTGCGCTTTTAGCTGCTGAATGATAGGCTCAAAGGTATTACAGTGAGGGCAGTAGAACGAGAAAAACTCAGTCACTGTCGGTTTCTTTGAAGCTTCAAGTTCAAGGACTTTATAGTGTTCACCTTGACTAAATTGTGCAGCATGAGCCGATAAGCTCAGCATCATTGTTGCGACGAGTGCAAACAGCTTTTTCATTCTTAACTCCATGTGTAATTATTGTTGTTACCACTGTGGCATGAGTGAAAGTGGTGGTTCATTGAGGGCAGATATCTGCTCTTTAAAACCGAGAACCTGGCTTTCCCAATATTTTGGATCATTAAACCATGGAAAGGCGAGAGGAAATGCCGGGTCCTGCCATCTTTTTGCTAGCCATGCCATATAGTGCACCATACGTAGACCACGCAAAGGTTCGATTAGTTTCAATTCATTGAGATTAAAGTCATTAAATTCTTGATACGCTTCTAATATGATGTCGAGTTGCATTATTTTGTCAGCCCGATCCCCACTCAGTAGCATCCATAGATCCTGAATGGCAGGGCCATTGCGAGCGTCGTCTAGGTCGACGAACATAGGACCATCTCTCCACAGAATGTTGCCTGGGTGGCAATCGCCATGCAGACGTATCATGCTGGTGGAGTCCGTCCAGTGCGTCTCGAGATTGCTGATCAGCAGGTCAAGATCATTGAAAAAGGCGTTTTCCAAATGCATGGGAATAAACGTTGAGTTTTGCAGTAATTTGCGCGGCTGATAAACATACTCTTCGAGACCAATAGTGGGTCTGTGTTTGAATACCTGCTTTGAGCCGACTTTGTGGATACGACCTAAGAAACGGCCAACCCCTTCCAATTGTTCTAGGTTATCCACTTCAAATTGACGACCACCAACACTGGCAAACAGGGCAAATAGATACCCCTGATAGTGATGCAGAGTTTGACCATTAATGACGACGGGTGGCGCGACGGGAATTTCTGATTCGATCAGCTCAAGCGTAAAATGATGCTCTTCCTGAATCTGTTCCTGACTCCAACGCTCTGGGCGGTAGAACTTCACCACATAACGCTGACGTTCTTCATCAGTGAACTGATAGACGCGGTTTTCATAACTGTTAAGTGCTAAAAATCCCGACTCGGCGCGGATCCCGATACTCTCTAGCGCATACCACATAAAGTCTGGGGTGAGCGCATCAAAGTTAAAAGCTTGCTGTATCATAAAATAAAAGAGGCTCATTGCTGAGCGTTCCCTAGGTTGTTTAGTATGGGTAATTGTAGTTCATTGTTATTAAATACAACCACTTAGTATTTTCTATTATATGGCTATGGGGCGTTCTGGGTCATAAGTGTGGTCATTTTGTGGATCTCTTAACTTGTTTAGTGGGTTGAGTTTAACCGCATCAATCAAGTGGTCAGGAGCCAAATGCGCGTAAGTCATCGTTTGATTAATACTAGCATGCCCGAGTATTTCCTTAAGCGTTAAAATATCCCCGCCATCACTCTCAAGCAAATCGGGTGGTTAGATTACTTTGTGATTATCTCTATCTGGGCGGTGGTGTGGTCGTGCTTTATTCCTGCTTTGCAGCCTTATGCGGTCACAGGGGTTAAGAGTTTAGCGAGTATGCCCGTCTGGTTTCAGTATGTGGTGGCGGTGTCCATCATCTACACGCTCGGCTTTAAGTCTCTGGTCTATCACCTGTTGGTGAAGCGGGGTATCTGATGGAAGTCATTCAAGCACAGGGCTTAGACGGCAACACATAAAACCGGTCTAAAGGCCAATGGCACACTAAAGAAAGGCTACCGATTTAAGAAAGGTGGTGGAGTGGTTAAAGCTAAAGCAAGTACAACGAAAAGAAGTACACGAAAGCGTAAGTAAACTAAAGCCCGCATATTAGCGGGCTTTGTTAATCTTCCACTGACACACCCAGATCTGTACCTAGCTTTGAAAGAAGCTTGAAGTCCAAAGGCCAATCAGCAGTAGCTCTATTTCGCTTTCTCATTATAAGCCAACTAGAAAAAATAGAAATGCTCTGTTTATAGAATGGATCAAGCTGGTAATTATCGTTGATTACATCCTTAACAAACTCATTCTTTGCTAGAAAGAGTTTTATATCCTGGGCGGTTCTCTCTGATATTAAATCTTCAAACTCATCAAGAATTACTAGTGATGACTTCTGCATCTTCATTGGTTCCACTCCAATAAGCTTTTTATAAATGGAGTCAAGTTCTTGAGATATCTTAAAGTCTTCAATAGCACCGTGATTCAAGCTGTTGTTTACATCAGAGAAAAAGTCATCGGTTGTTTCTATTAAGGCCATGCTTTTAGCAACAGTTCGATGTACTTTTGGTTCTACTCTCCTCTTGGCCTTGTAAATTGCATCGTGTGTGAGCTCTGCATAAGCATGTTGTAACAACGTTCTTAATTGCAGCTCACAAGGAGTGTCTTTTAGGATCTTTTGCCCTTGAAACTCTATATCTTTACTTGCACGAACAACATAGTGGACAGATTGATATGTGAAAAGAAGTGGGTCTTTATTTCTCTCGTTATCAAAATGCCTGCACTCTATGTCGGACCAAAGAGCACTGCTTTTGATTATGTTCGAGATTGCTTCAATCTGCTCCACAAGTAGAACTACGAATCTTCCACCAACCTTATCTTCAATATCGTTGTACGGATCATCGTAGCTCTTACTTGGACGATAGAACGCTTTATCTATTAAGGATTCGTTCGACTTAACTCTGGCCTTTGCCGGCTGTTTCAAGAAAGTCGATATATCATAGCCTTTTTGTTCGAGTTCCCGTGTAATCTCATATACGACAAAATCGCCCCATGCTTGATACATAGGCTTTTCTTGATTCCATTTCTCTAAGAATTCAGCTTGATTCATTCTTGTGTGACTATTCGGTCTTTAACTAAGATTTTAGTCCAATTAACTTTCTCACCATCATTTTCTTTAATAGTTTCAATTTCAATAAGGTCTTGAAATTTCTCTGAAGGAGCGGTGATCTTTATATTGTTACTGAATGACAACTTTCTAGTTTTAAGTTTGCTGGTTATGTGTTCAGTATCCTTAATGAAAGCTGTGTTAGGCAAACCAGCGTCTTCCAAACGCTCATTATACTCATCTTGCACTGCAGGGCTGAAGTAACGCTCGCCAAATTCGTTACCGTCAATCGTTATATTGTTCTCAATTTTTAAATAAGAGACCAGAGCGTTTCTTAAGTCGTTTTTTTTCTCGACAGAAACTTCTAGTTTATCAATGAAAGCACAAGTAGTGTCATAAAATGCTTTTGTATGTCTGGCACTAGTTTCTGGGTAACCACACCCTAAAAAATCTGAGTAGAAGTACTGAGCTGCCGCTTTTCCATCTGTTTGGCTGATTTGTGAATCAGAAATATGGACTTCCCAAAGATTGTTTAGATCATCTGATTGACCACTCCCCTTTTCTGCGAAACCAGCGGTTTTAAAGAGTTTAGTAGCAGGAGTTAAAAGAGCTTCCTCAACATATTTAAGGGAAATTTGCTTGGTTAGTTCATTCTCTGTTTTTTCATAAGCGCTATGGATTTCAGCTTTCATTATGCCGACAATTTTCTTTCGCTTCGGTTTGGGGCCGAAAGAACCTCGAAAGACTACAACAATACCACCTGGGAGCTTTTTCTTTTTTTGAGCTTCAGCTAATAAATCAGCAACTTTGTATGACAAGTTGAGAAAATCTTTGTCATTAGCAGTGCTCAGATCTTGTATTAGAGATGATACATCTTTGCTACCTTGGTTAACTATGACCATATTTACTGCTTTAGATTGTGATCCGAGAGCATTAACGACACGTTGTTTAAATGTCTCCATTGCTGGCATGTCAAAATTGATCAGCTCCACACTTTTCTTTGGTGTTATTTTATTGCCTTGCGGATCTCGTTGAAAAATTTGATGAATGGCAATTTTTTTAATTTTTAAATCTAGTAAATGCATTATTGTTGCTCCTGCTCTTTTTCCGCAGATTTAGGTTTTAGATTTGTTTGGTTTTTATATATAGTGCTTCGCCAATCATTGCCATCTCGCTCCCATATTTCTTGGTATCGATCGAAAATATCGTTCAAAGCTTCTTGTGAAGTGTGATCAACAGAGATTTGAAAAACTAACTGATTTTTCAAATTATATAAATCTAAGAGGGTGGACTTTTGTCGAACCCATAGCTTTCTATAGTCAAAAGCAGCACTCCAACCATTTACGATGGTTAGCAAAGCTCCGAGCCCTAAAGCTGTGTTCTTTAAAGCATCCTCTGAGCCGGTGACTTTTAAACCGAGTATGAATGTAATCGCTGCACCTAGGACTATCGATAAAGCGGTTACGACTTGGTTGTAAAGCTTTTGTTTTTTCACTTTCGGTTTAAGCGTAACGATGTTTTGGTTTATTTGTTCAAGTAAGGCTTGAGCGGGGGTGTTTTTCTCTAATTCCATGACGTTGTGGACTATTGTTTTGTTTAATGCATATATTTCATGTGCTTAAGACCTAAAAAGAGGCTCATTGCTGAGCCTCTTTCCATTGGGTGAGTAGACAGTCTAGAGCTTCTTAATGAAGCGACTTTCTACGGCAATAGTGAAGTCTTCGCTGTCCGACAGTATAAACTGAATTGTTGAAACAGGAGAGCTGAGTTTGTCAGGGTTAACACCTAGGCTCATCGGAAGGTTAAGTACCTCACCAGGAGCTACCTGTACCGTCTGTTTTCCATACCAAGAGACATCACTCAGTCCTTCAACATTGAGCTGATACTCTTGCTGTTGCTGAGTTTTATTGATGATCTTTAGAGTGTATGTGTTTTCTATTTCACCTAGCCCATTCACTCTGAATAACTGGTTACGATCGCGAAGTACGCTTAGACCCGCAGGATCGACGCTAGCGACTTGAACAAAAAATAGACCAATCATAACGAGTAGAACGGCTCCATAACCGATCAGTTTAGGGCGAGCGACCTTGGTGTGCTTGCCTGATAAACGATGTTCGGTCGTGTAGCTGATCAATCCTTTGTCATAGCCCATTCGTTCCATCGTGTTGTCACACGCATCAATACAGGCACCACAGTTGATACATTCGTACTGTAGACCATCACGAATATCGATACCTGTAGGGCAGACCTGCACACACAGGTCACAATCAATACAATCACCCAAGCCTAGTGCTTTTGGATCGGCTTTGCGCGAACGAGGACCACGTGTTTCTCCACGTTTAGTGTCATAACCGACGATAAAGGTATCTTTGTCGAACATGGCTGACTGGAAACGAGCGTATGGGCACATGTGAATACACATAATTGAACGCATCCAACCTGCGTTGGCATAGGTACAAATTGCAAAGAATAACACCCAGAATACTGGCCAGAACTCAGCGTTAAAGGTGAAAAAGCCGACGACGAGTTCTTTGATTGGCACAAAGTAACCGGTAAAAGTAAAGCCTGTGGCCAGCGCAATCGCCCACCAAGCGAGATGTTTTGCTGTTTTGCGCATTGCAAGATTGGCTGTGAGCTTGCCAGAGTCTTGTTTGCGACGTTTATTAGCACTGCCTTCGAGCTTTTCTTCAAACCATATGTACATAAAGGTCCAGACGGTTTGTGGGCAGAGGTAGCCACACCATACACGGCCTAAGAAGGTCGTGAGGAAAAATAGGCCAAATGCGGCGATCATAAACAGCAGTGCAAGTAGTGTGAGGTCTTGCGGGTAAAGGGTTGTACCGAAAAAGTTAAACTGCTGATGGCCAATGTCTAACAAGATGGCTTGTCGGTCTCCGTAAGAGAGCCAAGGAATGAGTGCGAAAAATAGCAGTAGGAACCAACCACCATAGCGGCGTAATTTTTGAAAGGTACCTTTACTTTCGCGAACATAGATTCGGTTGCTTGGGTTAAACCTGTCCCCCTTAGTTTTATGAGTCTTAGGGTTAAAGGTCTTGGGAGTCACATCTTTGATATCGATTTTATCCTGACTCATTACGCTTCCTTCTTTAGGCTAATTGGCGAGATTTCTTATGTTCTCGCTCAGTAGACATTGCTGACTATTATTTTAGTAATCTCTTATGTTCGGCGATTATATACGCTATAACATTATTATTTCTTTAACACTATCAACCTTTAACAACAAAAATCATTACAGTTTTAAAAATTAATCGCCTAACAGTTTGGGTTTTAAGGGCAGTATGCGTATAAAAAAAAGCGACCACTGGTCGCCTTTGGGAGAGATCTTTTTTAGTCGATGATTCCACGAGCGCGTAAAATCGCCGTTTTAAAATCATCTTCTTGGTCTTTTTTCAGACCAGGGATCATTTCATCTTTGCTGCTGTTGCGCATTTTTAGGTGGTAGATCAGTACGTCATCGGTCAACTCTTCAAGTTTCCCGTGGTAACCCGCTTCTTGCGCTAGTTGGACGATAAACTGCAGCAGGTTCATTTCCTGATCTTTTTGCCACTCAGGTTCTAGCAGTTCGAGCAGTTCTTCAATTCGATGGCATTTCATTGGTTTTCTCCACACAACTTATAATGATTTGTCGCTAAAGGTAACAAATAGGTGCGGAGAAGGTAAGAAAAAAGCGCAGCCTAGACTGCGCTTTTTAATTAAGCTGCTTTAACCACTTTAGGAGAAGCGGCAGCCATCAAGGCTGTTTTTTCAACTAAAGTCATGGTAGTAGCGACTTGTTTTGCCATTGGAGCGGTCGCAAAACCACTACGACGGCGCATCGCACTACGATTTGTGTGCGAAAACCTGACTGCTGTTGGGCGCATCGAGTTACCTAACTGTCAGGCATATCCATTGCCAATGTAATGGCCTGATTAACTATGAGTTGAGCTCCATTACTGAAGTTTGGCTCTTCTGGCGCACGCCAATCCAAATAATTAATCAGGAATATTGATATGCAAGCACATCAATAAATAGATTAGCATTATCAGTAAGATTGGTCGATATCTAATCGATGTGTAGATGCTGCAATAATGTGAACAAGTCACTAGTAGTGAGACAGCAAACAAGATTAGTATGAAAACATTGTTATAGTCTCGTGTTTGCCAAGGAGGTGTGTATGTCGTTGTTTAAGAAAACGCTGGCGACGTTTGGTATTGGCTCAGCAAAAGTCGACTCTGTGCTTCAGCAAGAAGTGCTGTATCCGGGACAAAAACTCAATATTACGATTCATGTCTACGGTGGCTCGACTGCGCAAGAGATTGATAACATCGATCTCAAGCTATACTGCCGCTATATCAAAGAGGTTCCTGCTAACCACGATAAAGAGAAAGCCAATGCAGGGCGAATGCGCCGTGTACCGGCAAGTTATGCGTTAGCTGAGTGGTCACTTCCATATGCGTTCACCATTGAACCAGGCGAAAGTCGAGACTTCTCTGTAGAACTTGATGTGCCTTGGAATACTCCAGTCACGATTGGTGATTCCAAAGTCTGGCTTGAAACTGGTCTAGACATCGCAATGGCTAAAGATCCAACCGATAAAGATATCCTGACGGTACGACCTGATCCTCTTCTCGATGGTATTTTCACAGCACTGGAAGAACAAGGCTTACGTATTCGTCAGGTGGAGTGTGAAGCTGTCGACGGTTTTGCCATGCCGTTTGTGCAGGAGTTTGAGTTCGTGCCAACCACGGGGCCGTTTCACGGTCGCTGGCGAGAGTTAGAAGTGGTTGCTTATCGTAGTGAAGACGAGCTGCAATTGTGGTTTGAGATTGATCGCCATCGAGAAGGCGCTAAAGGTATGCTTGCAAGCTTACTGGGTATCGGTGATCTCAAGCGTCAGATGTCGATTCCGCTGCATACATCAGCTCAAGAAGCGGGGCAGAAAGTTATCGAGTATTTGGATAACCACTCTTAACCAAAAAGTAACCATTTTCAGCTTACAAGTGTAAGCTTAATGTGCCATACTCCTGAGTAATTATTCCAATCGTTACTCAAGAGTAAGGTCAAATGTCTGCGAATCCAGCCGCTGCATACAGTGTTAAAGAAGAGTTTGCCAATACGATCACCCATGCTTTAGGAATGGTGCTGAGTATTGTTGGCTTGGTACTGTTACTGCTCAAATCTACAGAACACAACGCCGATACGCTGACAATTACCAGCATGAGTATTTACGGCGGCAGCATGATTGTGCTGTTTCTTGCTTCTACTCTCTACCATGCCGTCCCCTATCAAAAAGCGAAACGAGCGCTTAAAACTTTCGACCATTGTGCTATCTACTTACTTATAGCGGGTAGCTATACACCGTTTCTTCTGGTGAGTTTGCGTACACCTTTAGCAATCAGTTTGATGGTGGTGATTTGGAGTATTGCTCTGTTTGGCATCATTATGAAGATGGCGTTTGTCTATCGGTTCAAACGGCTTTCTCTTGCCACGTATCTGATCATGGGTTGGTTATCATTGATAGTGATTTATCAATTAGCGATGCATTTAGCGCTTGGAGGGCTAACTTTGCTTGCTGCTGGTGGAGTGATCTATTCGTTGGGTGTGATCTTCTATGTTGCTAAACGCATCCCCTACAATCATGCAATCTGGCATGGCTTTGTTTTAGCAGGATGCGCTTGCCATTTTTTCGCGATTTATCTTTATGTCGACCCTGTTTAACGGGTTTCGACTTTGATGATTTTTGCGTTGATTTGGTACTGCTCAGCGCGTTCAACAGGGATCTTGATTGTTTTACCTGCGACGGCCTGTTGAGGTCTTAGGTAGGTATCAGCAAGGCGCTTGATGGAAGTCCAAACCGCAAATGTTTGTTCAGAGATAACCTCTCCAGACATGTTTAATAACTCTACCTCTACTTCAACCAGTACGACAGACTGAGTGCTTTGGTTCGTCAAAGAGGTCTCAATAACCAACTGATCAGATTGATACTGTGCAGATCCAAGCAGTACATCAACGCCAGAGTCAGATAGCTGCATTACTGGTTTTTGACTACCAAGTTGAATTACGCTGCCCACTTGTCGGTTAATCACAGGAATAGCCGCGACGGTTTTTACTGGGATAGACGGTGTATCAGTTGACGCTTAAACTATGTATTGCCAAGTAAAATCATCATTCAGCTGTACTTGGCGCCCATCGGCAAGAGTGACTGTCTGCGCCGCGTAAATCATAGTGCTCGCAAGCAAGCATGAAAGTCCAATCGTCGTTTTCATATTTATTCCTTAACGTCGCCAGAAGGCAGGGAAGAAAAGCACCAGTAGAGTCAGTATCTCTAAGCGTCCCATTAACATTCCCAGGCTGAGGAGCCATTTAGCAGCGTCAGGTAGGGGAGCAAAGTTGCCTGTTGGTCCGATAATAGAACCCATCCCAGGCCCAACGTTTGCAACCGCAGTAATAGAGCCCGAAATACTGGTAATTGGGTCAAGGCCCATGGCACTCAGTCCCCCAGCAATCGCGATAATCGTGATAAAAAAAGTTAAGCCGAAAGCCACTACTGAACGCACGATATCATCATTGACCGGACGGTTGTTGTAGCGTTGAACAAATACACCAGAAGGGTGAATTAGTTTCATCATCTGCTTGTTGAGTAGGGTTACAGCAATCTGAAAGCGGAACACTTTGATGCCGCCAGAGGTAGAACCGGAGCAGGCGCCTGCCATCATTAAGAACGCAAATAGAGTGGTTGGCAGAGCTCCCCAAGCGGTGAAATCTTCAAGACCAAATCCGGTGGTAGTGACAACGGAGACGATGTTAAACATGGATACTCGCAGGGCATCGAGCACCGCATAGCCATCTCGAATCACCAACCAAGCAGATATAATTAGACTGCTTATAAGAAATAAATAAGTGAATCCACGCACCTGAGCATCATTGAGCAGCTCATTCAAGCGACGTTTTCTGATGACGGCAACGAACAGTAAGAAGGGCAGTCCACCTAAAAACATAAACAAGGTCGCGACCCAATGAGCGCCATTTGAGAAGTGGTTCATTGAACCATCAGAAGTGGAGTAGCCACCAGTCGATAGCGTGGTAAAGGCATGGTTAATGGCCTCAAATAGATTCATTCCTGTTATCAGGTAGCCAACAATACACAAACCCGTTAACGCCAGATAAACCGCAACAATGTTTTTAGCCACTGTTTTGGCTCTTGGGCTACTTTTATCTGACCAGTCTGATGATTCGGTATGGAAGAGCTTCATACCACCAACGTTTAACATCGGAAGAACCGCAACAGCCATGACGATAAAGCCAATGCCTCCCAGCCACTGCAATATTGAACGCCACAGCAGGATACTTGGCGCCATATTGTCTAGCCCACTTAGCACCGTAGACCCAGTAGTAGTGATGCCTGACATGGTTTCAAAGTAGGCGTCAGTGAAACTGATATGATTGATAAACACGAATGGTAAGGCGGCAAAAGCACTGGCGATAGTCCATACCAAACTGGTGATCAGAAACATGTCACGCACACTGAGTTTAAAGTCTCTCGTTCGCCCGACACTTAGGCAGCAGAAGGCGGCTAAATGGGTGATTAGCACAGCTTGACCAAATTCGAGAAAACCCGAAGTACCAGTGATAAAGGCGACTAAGGTGGGGACGTACATAAATAGGGCTAGTTTAGAAAGTACTAACCCTATTACAAAAAGTACGGGACGAAAGTTAACCATAACCCGAGCCTATAGGAAGAATGGACTTGGCTGGAATAGTGCTTCTACGTCTGGTACGTACTTCTTATCAACGAGGAACATCACTACGTGATCATCCTGTTCGATAACCGTACGGTCATGGGCAATGAGTACCTCTTCACCACGGACGATTGCGCCGATAGTGGTACCCGGTGGTAGTTTGATGTCGCCAATCGCTCGGCCAACCACCTTGGACGTGGTTTCATCGCCGTGGGCGATTGCTTCGATTGCTTCAGCGGCTCCACGACGTAGTGAAGATACGTTGACAATATCTGCTCGACGCACGTGGGTTAGCAGTGCTGATATTGTGGCCTGCTGTGGCGAGATCGCAACGTCGATAACACCGCCTTGTACAAGGTCAACATAGGCACCGCGTTGGATCAACACCATTACCTTCTTTGCTCCCATACGTTTGGCGAGCATGGCTGACATAATGTTGGTTTCATCTTCGTTGGTTAGAGCAATAAATACATCAACCTGATCGATGTTCTCTTCAGCTAGCAATTCTTGGTCGGCAGCATCGCCACAGAAAACAATGGTGTTCTCTAGTTCTTCAGACAGCGTTTCAGCTCGCTGATAGCTTCGTTCAATAAGTTTGACGCTGTATGACTGCTCAAGACGACGCGCTAGGCTGGCACCGATGTTACCCCCGCCGACGATCATGATGCGACGATAAGGTTTCTCAAGACGTTGCAGTTCACTCATGACTGAGCGGATATGATTGCTGGCGGCGACAAAGAACACTTCATCATCAGCCTCGATAATGGTTGTACCCTGAGGTCTGATAGGTCGACCTTGACGGAAAATCGCCGCTACACGAGTATCGATATGCGGCATGTGTTCACGCAATGCCGACAGCGCGTTACCCACTAATGGGCCACCGTAATAGGCTTTCACCGCAACCAGGCTGACTTTCTGTTCTGCGAAGCTCACAACCTGTAAAGCTCCTGGATACTGGATCAAGCGTTCAATGTAACTGGTGACGAGTTCTTCAGGTGCAATTAAATGATCGACGGGTACGGCGCCAGATTGGAATAGTGCTTCTTTTTCAGCGAGGTATTCTGGTGAACGAATACGAGCGATACGGTTTGGTGTATTAAACAGAGAAAAAGCCACCTGACAAGCGGCCATGTTAGTTTCATCCATGTTGGTTACTGCAACCAACATATCAGCATCTTGTGCACCGGCTTCGCGCAGTACGTCTGGGTGACTTGCGTGACCATTAACCACACGGAGATCGTATTTGTCTTGAAGCTCACGCAGACGATCTGAGTCTCTATCGACGATGGTTATGTCGTTGTTCTCACCGACAAGGTTTTCTGCCAACGTGCCGCCAACTTGACCCGCACCAAGAATGATGATTTTCATACCGTTTTCTCGTTTAACTACTTAAAAAGGCGACAGGATTGCTGCCGTCCTATCACTTACGCGTTCTTAGTTAGGATGGCGTAATAGAAGCCATCCATATCCTCTTCACCTGGTAAAATCTGACGTCCAGGGTTACTCACATCTGAACCTTGCAACTGAGCGTCTGAAGTGCGAGCTAGGAAAGCTTTCACCTGCTCCTTGTTCTCTTGAGGTGTGATTGAACAGGTTGCATACACTAGAGTGCCGCCCGGCTTCAGTTGTTGCCACATTGCATCAAGGATTTCGCTTTGTAGCTCGGCCAAGGCGGCAATGTCGTCAGCTCGGCGTAACCACTTGATATCAGGGTGACGACGAATAACGCCAGTCGCAGAACAAGGTGCATCGAGTAGAATGCGATCAAATTGCTCACCTTGCCACCAATCTTGCGGATTTCGTGCGTCACCGCAAATCACTTTGGCTTTGAGGTTCAAACGCTGCAAGTTATCGTGAACGCGCTTCAAACGTGTATCGTCGCAATCAATGGCAACCACTTCACAACCCTGAGTGCGTTCCAGAATGTGTGCTGTTTTACCGCCAGGGGCCGCACAACAGTCTAAGATCAATTCGCCATCTTGCGGTGTTAGGTAGTTAATCGATAACTGCGCGGCCGCATCCTGAACGGACACCCAACCTTTTTCAAAGCCAGGCAGTTTTGTCACGTCACATGGGGTGGCCAATTTTAAGGCGTCTTTGGCTTCACTATGAATCGTGTTATCAATGTTTTCATTTTTAAGTAATTCAAGGTATTCATCACGCGAGTGGTGTTGGTGGTTAACACGTAGCCACATTGGTGCTTTGTTGTTGTTCGCTTCAACAATCTCTTGCCACTGCTCTGGATAGCTCTCTTGAAGTAACTTCAGTAGCCAACTTGGATGACCATATTTGCCAGCATTGTGACTCACCGCTATTGCGTCTAACTCTTGCTGATGACGCTGATAATTACGTAAAACTGCGTTGATCAAGCCGCGTAGACGTGGGCCTTTAAGAGTGTTTGTTCCCTCTACCGTTTCACCTACCGCCGCATGTGCGGGAATACGCATAAAGCTAAGTTGGTAGATACCGACCAGAATCAGGTGGTGAAAGACACGTTGTTTACCTTTGAGTGGCTTATCCATCAACTCGTTGGCAATGGATTCCAAGCGTGGGAGGTAACGTAGTGCACCATAACAAATCTCTTGTAATAGTGCGTGGTCACGAGGCTTGATAGTTTGTTGAGCCGCAGGGAGTGCGCTCGAAAGAGAGTGACCTTTGTCGACCACTTGGAATAGGACGTTGGCTGCAGCAGCGCGAACATTCATGTTGAGTACCTTAATGGTGCGAGAGCATCTCTGCTCTCGAAAAGTTCGTAATAGTGAGCCCAATGATAATGACTGGGCTCGAATGGGGACTAGCTAAGTACGCTACCCACTTCAAACCAGTTTGCACGAGAGTTAAGAATATCTTGTACTGGCATGGCTTTTTTACCCGGTATCTGTAGCTGTTCTAGGACAAGTACACCTTTGCCTGTCGCGACATAGATACCAGACTTGTCTGCTTGCAAAATTGTGCCCGCAGGTTTCGCTGAAGTTTGCTCTTCAACACGGCTTTGCCAAACTTTGATGCTATTTTCAGCGGCATCAAAGTGGCTCATTGGCCAAGGATTGAACGCACGGACGCAACGCTCGATGTGTTGAGCCTCATCATTCCAGTTGATAAGAGCTTCTTCTTTGCTGAGTTTTTTCGCGTAATTTGCCAGTTCATCGTCTTGCTTTTCTGCCACTGCCGTACCATTCGCGATATCTGTTAGGCATTCCACCAAAGCTTGAGGACCAAGTTCTGCCAACTTCTCGTACATTGATGCGCTGGTGTCGTTAGCCTCAATAGGTAGAGTGGCAATTTTTAGCATATCGCCAGTATCAAGGCCGATATCCATTTGCATGATGGTCACGCCAGTCTCTTTGTCACCCGCCCAAATAGAACGTTGAATCGGAGCCGCACCACGCCAGCGTGGAAGAATTGAACCGTGAACGTTAATACAACCGAGTCTTGGTGTATCGAGTACCGCTTGAGGCAGAAGCAGACCGTAAGCAACCACAACCATGAGATCGGCATTCAGTTCTGCCAATTCTTGTTTCGCCTCATCTGATTTGAAGTTTTCTGGCTGATATACCGGAATGTTATGCTCAAGAGCGATATTTTTAACTGGGCTTGCTGTCAGCTTCTTACCTCGACCCGCTGGGCGATCTGGTTGAGTGTAAACAGCAATGATCTCGTGCTCCGAAGACAACAACGCCGCCAAGTGACGGGCGGCGAAATCCGGAGTACCAGCAAAAACAATTTTTAAAGGTTTGCTCAAGGTACCTTCCTTCTATTAGTTAGCGATTAAGCGTTCGTATTTTTCTCGTTGAAGCGTTTAATTTTCGCAAGCTTGTCTTGGATGCGTTTACGCTTTAGAGGCGAAAGATAATCTACAAAAAGTTTGCCTTCTAAGTGGTCAAGCTCATGCTGAATACAAATAGCTAATAGATCGTCAGCTTCAAAAGTGAATTCTTCGCCATCACGATTAAGTGCTTTTACCGTTACTTCAGCTGCTCGTGGCACAAGTGCACGTGCGCCAGGAACCGATAGACAGCCTTCTTCAATGCCATCTTCACCGCGTTTTTCGATGATTTCTGGGTTGATCAGAACCATAGGTTCGTCACGGGTATCGGAAACATCGATAACAACGATACGTTGGTGGAAATCTACTTGGGTTGCAGCCAAGCCGATACCTTCTTCGTCGTACATGGTTTCAATCATGTCATCAACGAACTTTTGAATCTCAGGTGTCACTGCTTCTACGGGCTTTGCCACTGTGCGCAGGCGATCATCTGGGAATGTTAATACTTGTAATACAGACATATACACTCGAATGTTGAACTGTGCCAAATCAGGATAAACCTTGTTGGCTCAATTCTAGACATTTTACATCTCAAATGACAGCATCAATGCGGCTTTTTGAGTCGCTTCTTGTTCATGAAGCGAGTGATGTCGATGACACAACCACGCAACTAGAGCTGCTAATTGTGGTGGTTTTGTTAAGTGATTGAGTGCTTGGTGCATATTTACGGGGTAGGAAATCTTTAAACTTCAAGCTGCCTACGTACCCCTAAGGCAAGCTTGTATAACATCAAGGAATAACAGTGATATCTGATGAAGAACTCAGTGCTTGGTTGTCACTGTATTTTACTCCCGGAATTGGCTCTAAGAGCTTTACTCGCTTATTGGAATACGATTCTCCCATCAATATCGTTACCTCTAAAGCGACTGCCTTATTAGCTCTAGGAATGAACGACAGGCAGGTTGACTATCTTCACCATCGCGCACGGAAAGATGTAGAGCAGTGTTTTGATTGGCAGGCGCAGATGGGCAATAACCACATCGTCACATTACTTGATCAAGGTTATCCCGAACTTTTAAAACAGGCTTCAGGTTCACCCGCAATTTTATTTGTTAAAGGGAGTGTTGAGAGCTTGTCGCAACCTCAAATAGCGATAGTGGGCAGTCGATCCGCCAGTCATGAAGGGCTTGATACGGCTCGTCAATTTGCCAAGCATTTGGTGAAGCAGGGTTTAGCTGTGACCAGTGGGCTAGCGCTTGGGGTCGATGGATACGCACATGATGGTGCTCTACAGGGGGGCGGACAAACTCTTGCCGTTTTAGGGTGTGGTTTACAGACCGTTTATCCTACACGCCACCGTGATTTGGCGGGTCGAATTCTTGATGCTGGAGGCGCGCTTGTTTCTGAATTGCATCCTCATGCCAAACCAAAGTCGGCACACTTTCCGCGTCGTAACAGAATAATTAGTGGCCTTTCTGTTGGTGTTTTGGTTGTCGAGGCGGCGGAAAAGAGTGGTTCCCTTATTACTGCTCGTTACGCTCTTGAACAAGGGCGAGAAGTGTTTGCCTTGCCAGGTTCAATTCACAATGTGAACGCGAGGGGATGTAACCTTCTGATTAAACAGGGGGCTTGCTTGGTATTAACGGTGGATGACATTGTGAGTGAAGTAGAAACGCTTTTGCAGTGGTCTAACAAAAGTGAGCCTCCGATTCAAAATGAGCTATTCAATGAAATTGGTGGTAAAGAACAATTGCCATTTTCTCAGCTGTTAGCTAACGTAGGAAGTAAGGCTACACCAGTTGATATTCTTGCAAACAGGACCAATATACCTGTGCAGGAAGTCATGATGCAGCTCTTGGAGCTTGAGCTCTCAGGGCATGTTGTTGCAGTTAGTGGTGGCTATATTCTTAAGGGGAGGGGCTAGCTATGATGATGGATATCCTAATGTATCTATTCGAGACCTACATCCATAGCGATGCAGATTTACAGGTCAATCAAGATGAGCTAGAAGAAGAGCTTCTTCGCGCTGGTTTTCATCAAAAAGACATATACAAAGCTCTCGTCTGGCTAGAAGAGTTAGCAGCACTGCAGCAAAGTGAAACTCACTCGGCGATTTCAGTGTGTAGCACTTCAAACTCAACTCGTATTTATACGGCTAAAGAGTGTGAACGTCTTAGCCTTGAATGTCGTGGTTTTTTAACCTTTTTAGAGCAGGTTAATGTGTTGACGACAGAAACTCGTGAAATGGTTGTCGACCGTATTATGGGTTTAGAAACTGATGAGTTTGAGTTAGACGATCTGAAATGGATTGTGTTGATGGTGCTATTTAATGTGCCAGGTAATGAAAACGCTTATACGCTTATGGAAGAGCTGTTGTATACCAAAGAGCAAGGTATTCTGCATTAATCTTCAAGAGTAGATATGAGTAACAAAATAGATCATCAGCTGTTCTCTGCCCATGAACATGCGTTAGAGCATCAAGCATGTCCTAAGTGTCAGGAACAGCACCGTGAGGGTGAACTTCAGCTTCGTCATGGTAGGCATGGTCCTTTTCTCGGTTGCAACCAGTATCCGGCCTGCGACTACATTAAGCCATTGCATCAAAATGATGGCCATATCGTTAAAGAGTTAGGTGTAGCGTGCCCAGAGTGCGGTAATGAACTGGTTTTGCGTCAGGGTCGCTATGGCATGTTCATTGGATGCAGTCACTATCCCCAGTGCCAACATATTGAGTCGCTCGAAAAGCCAAAACAAGAGCAAACGCCACAAACGTACACTTGTCCTGAATGCCATAAAGGACAGCTTGTCGAACGTAAAACGCGCTTTGGCAAACTCTTTTATGCTTGTGACAACTATCCAAAATGCAAGTTTGCCGTGAATCAACCCCCAGTTGGAGGCAGTTGCGAGCAATGTGGTTATCCACTATTAGTCGAGAAGAAACTCGCCAGTGGCAATAAGCGCCAGTGCGCAAATCGGAAATGTCATCACACCCAATCAGAGCAATAAAAAACGGCGCATAAAGCGCCGTTTTTGCTTCTTATTCTCTATTCCGAGAAGTGCTCGGCAAATTCATGCACCGCAGGAAAAGCTTGCTTATCAAGCAGGTTGGCCAGTGCACATAATTTGCGCTGAAGCTCACCGTTGTAGTCTCCACAGACATTGATATGTCCCATCTTGCGTCCAGCACGTTTCTCTTTGCCGTACCAGTGGATATGACACCCATCCATCGCAAGCACTTTTGTTGGTAATGTATCTTCACCTAAGATGTTGATCATTGAGGTCGAACGGATCAGTTTTGTACTGCCAAGTGGTAAGCCACACACTGCACGTAGATGGTTTTCAAACTGACAGGTTTCTGCACCTTGTTGAGTCCAGTGACCTGAGTTGTGTACTCGTGGGGCGATTTCATTGACCAGCAGGGTGCCGTCGACATCAAAAAATTCCAGCGCTAATACACCCACATACTCGAGTCGCTCTGCGATCGCAGTAAACATCGCCTTTGCTTGTTCTTGCAGTTCAGTATCTGCAATCGCGGTTGAGAGAGTCAGCACGCCGTCTGTGTGGATGTTCTCTGCGAGTGGGTAGACGGCGATTGAACCATCTTTACCACGAGCACCAACCAAAGAGACTTCTCGGTTGAAAGGAACAAACTGTTCTGCAACGATCGCTTGTGTAGGCGTTGCCGCAATGCAATCAGCCATCTCAGTCCAGATTTGCTCTACTTGAGCCATCTCTTTCAAACGCCATTGACCTTTGCCATCATAGCCACCTAGCGCACTCTTGAGCACCATTGGAATACCGACATGGTCGATAGCCTGATCGAAATCTTCGCGCGTCTCGATCACATAATACTTAGCATTGCGAACATCCGCTTGATCGAGAAGCGACTTTTCAAGTCGACGATCGCCGCCAGCTTTAATCGCTTGTGTTGATGGGAGAAACTTTCCGCTTTGCTCGCAGATCTCAAGAATAGGATGTGGAATATGTTCAAACTCTGCGGTGATGACATCCGCTTTTTCGATCGCATTTTCCAACCCGTGGCCAATAACTGCTTGTGTTAGTGGGTGAACAATATTTTCACTACCGACATCGTAGGCAGAGATCTCAATGTTAAGAGGTGCACCAGCAAGTGACATCATTCGCGCCAGTTGGCCTGCGCCTAACACTAAAACATGCATCGACTTAATCCTCTGCTGGATTTGGGTTTGCTAGAACGGTTTCAGTTTGCTCACGACGGAAAGCTTCCACTTTCGCCATGATTTCTTCATCGTGAGTACCTAGGATTTGAGCGGCGAGAATGCCTGCGTTTGCTGCGCCAGCCTCACCAATAGCAAGAGTACCAACTGCAATCCCTTTCGGCATCTGAACGATGGAGTACAGTGAATCCAATCCACTCAGTGCACGAGACTGAACGGGTACACCCAGTACAGGTAGAGATGTAAAGGCTGCCGCCATACCTGGTAGATGTGCTGCGCCACCTGCGCCAGCAATAATCACTTTTAGCCCACGTTGCTTTGCGGTGGTTGCGTAATCTGCAAGAAGCTGAGGGGTACGGTGCGCTGACACAACTTTGGTTTCGTACTCAACGCCAAACTTGTCTAGCATTTCTGCGGCTAGCTTCATTGTTGGCCAATCTGATTTTGAACCCATGATGATACCGACTTTCATCTCAAACTCCTTCAAAGCACATAGAATAGTGAGCAAATAATTTGAGCGCATTATACGGGGATTTTTGATCGAAGCAAACGTTTGCGTTGGGTTTGAAAGCGACGCCTATGAATTTGTCGACAAATAGCTTTAGTGTGTGGTTGCGAATGTTTGTACACTTGTGCGGATTGATGATTAATAGGAAGTGACTTGGTGGATAACTTTGATAAGGCGCTCAGCGCTTTGCGTAATGGTGAAGTCATCGCTTACCCAACCGAAGGCGTGTTTGGGGTCGGATGCGATCCCGATAATCCTCAAGCCATTGATAAGCTACTAAAACTCAAACAGAGACCAAAGGACAAAGGGCTGATTCTCATCGCAGCAAGTTACCAACAGTTGCTGCCTTATATTGATGAATCTCAGTTGACGCCAAAGCAGTTAGAGCAAGTAAAGCAAAGTTGGCCCGGACCGGTAACTTGGATCATGCCTTGTAGCGACAAAGTCTCTGTCTGGGTTTGCGGTCAATATAATTCGATTGCAGTTCGTGTGAGTGATCATCCTTTGGTACAAAAGATGTGTAATGTATTTGGAAAGCCGTTAACCTCTACCAGCGCGAATTTGACTGGTCAGCCACCCTGTATGACGACTGATGAAGTCTACCAGCAATTGGGTAGCCAATTGGTTGCTGTCTTGGAGGGGGAAACAGGGGGGCGTAATAAACCCAGTGAGATTCGTGATGCTAAAACCTCACAAGTATTAAGACAGGGATAACCCTGCAGTTAAGGAAGTCGTATGTCAGCCATAGATAAACTAGCGGTTAAGCAGTTTTTAATGAAACTTCAGGATTCAATTTGTCAGCAATTGGAAGAGGCTGATGGACAAGCGGTGTTTGTCGAAGATGCATGGCACCGTGAACCTGGGGAGAAATTGGGCGGGGGCGGCCGTACTCGTGTCATGAAAGATGGTGCGGTATTTGAACAAGGTGGAGTTAACTTCTCCCATGTTGAAGGGAAAGAGATGCCGGCCTCAGCAACAGCGCATCGTCCTGAACTGGCTGGGCGTCGTTTTGAAGCGATGGGGGTCTCTTTGGTTATGCACCCGAATAACCCTTATGTACCAACCTCTCACGCTAATGTACGTTTCTTTATTGCCGAGAAAGAGGGTGAAGACCCTATCTGGTGGTTCGGTGGTGGTTTCGATTTAACGCCATTCTACCCATTCGAAGAAGATGCTCAGTACTGGCACAATACGGCTAAGGAAGTGTGTGCCCCATTCGGTAGCGAAGTTTATCCAGAACATAAAGCTTGGTGTGACCGATATTTCTATCTCCCTCATCGCGATGAAACTCGTGGTGTTGGCGGCTTGTTCTTTGATGATCTCAACCATTGGGAATTCGACAAGTGCTTTGATTACATCAAGGCGGTAGGTGAAGGTTATACTCAAGCTTATTTGCCTATTATCGAGCGTCGTAAAGAGACTGCATACGGCGAGCGTGAACGTCAGTTCCAGTTATATCGCCGAGGTCGCTATGTTGAGTTTAACCTAGTGTTTGACCGTGGCACTCTATTTGGCCTACAGAGTGGTGGCCGGACTGAGTCGATCCTAATGTCGATGCCTCCGCTTGCGCGTTGGGAGTATGCTTATCAAGTTGAACCTAACTCACCGGAAGCTGAGCTCTATGATCATTACCTTAAACCAAGAGAGTGGTAAGGCTTTCTTCCTTATATAGATAGTGATAGGGTCAACTTAACTTAGTTGACCCTTTTTATTTCTGCAGGTAAGGATATGACACAGCAAATAGATCGCTACGCCGTTTTTGGTAATCCCATTGGACACAGTAAATCACCATTTATTCACACTCTATTTGCCCGCCAGACTAACCAGTCTCTTACTTACACAGCAGAGCTTGCGCCTGTTGATGAATTTAACAGTGCCGCAAAGATGTTTTTTTCTACTGGCGGCAAAGGGTGCAATGTGACAGTGCCGTTCAAAGAAGATGCTTACCAATTCGCGACACGACTTACTGAGCGAGCGAAACTCGCTGGTGCGGTCAATACCTTAAAGAAGCTAGATGATGGTGAAATCATTGGTGACAACACTGATGGGGAAGGGCTGGTACAAGATCTGTTGCAACACCAAGTGCCGCTGAAAGATGCGCGAATACTTATCATTGGTGCTGGTGGCGCAGCGAGAGGGGTAATAAAGCCATTACTTGATCAACAACCAAGTGAAATCGTTATTACCAACCGAACATTCTCCAAGGCGTTGCAGCTTGAAGAGATGTTTTCTCCATATGGACGGGTCCATTCCGTAGCAATGTCAGAGATAAATGATGGCTTTGATGTGGTGATTAACTCTACGTCGGCGAGTCTAAGTGGTGAACTCCCTGAAATCTCTCCTGATATATTTACTAAGCATACGCATGTCTACGACATGATGTACAGTGCGGGCAACACAGCGTTTAATCAATGGGCTATAGATAATAAGGTAGCCGCTGCCTACGATGGCTTGGGTATGTTGGTTGGTCAGGCCGCAGAAAGCTTTATGTTGTGGCGTGGACTTCGACCAGGAACCAAACAAATTCTGCGCGAACTGCGTAAGAATCTAGAAGGAATGTAAAATTGAATCAGTCGATCCTATTTCCAGATCTACAGTCTTGGGATGAGCAACATAAAGAGATGACGTTCCCTGCTCAGCTGGCTGGGGCACTCATTGAATGTGTCATTACTCAGGCTGAATTGGAAAAATTATCCGGACAAACCATCAACAATGCTCAACAAGCCCTAGACCTCTTTACTCAATATCGTTTTGATCTAGAGGAACTTGCCGAGCAACTTATCGAAGATGAAGAGTTCAACGCTGATGGAAAAGTAGAGGTAACTAATTAAGTTCTTCTACCTGATGTAGGTAGTCCTCTTTGTTCTGTACATAGTTATCTGCAGACTTTTGCAAGAAAGCACGTTCAGCATCATTAAGAGGGCGTGCTTGTTTGATTGGGCTGCCTACATAAAGATAACCGCTTTGCAAAACCTTTCCGGGTGGAACCAGACTGCCTGCTCCTATCATTACCTCATCTTCTATTACAACACCATCCAGTACGATTGCGCCCATACCAACTAAAACACGGTCTTTGATGGTACAGCCATGAAGCATCACCTTGTGACCTATGGTTACGTCATTGCCAATAATAAGAGGGTAGCCTTCTGGGTTGGCTGCGTTCTTATGGGTAACATGAAGTACGCTTCCATCTTGGATATTAGTACGTTCGCCAATATGGATATGGTTAACGTCTCCGCGAGCGGCCACCAAAGGCCAAACGCTAGAGTCATCGCCAATTTGAATGTCGCCAACTAAAATAGAACTACTATCTATATAGACGCGTTGGCCGATTTGGGGCTTGATACCTTTATAACTGCGCAGAGAGCTCATTTTATCTCCTAGTAAGAAGGGGGAATTTGCCAATATTGGCGTAGAAAAGTGACAAAAATAGATGGTTTTGAATAGAAAATACCCAAACAGCAAAAAAATCAAAAAAAACTCAAAAAAGCACTTGCCAATGTGATGGCGATCTCTATAATGCCCCCTCGCTGACACGGGAACAGTTCGAAGCTAAGGTTTCGAAAGAATGAAAGCCCAGTTAGCAGGTCACTTAGCCAAGTGGAAACGCTTGAAAAAAGTTTGAAAAAAGTGGTTGACACTAAACTTTAACTCGCTAAAATGGCCGTCCGATTTGAGCTGAGCGCGTAGTTCAAAGCTCAGTCGGAACGCTCTTTAACAATATAAACCTATCAATCTGTGTGGGCACTCGTTGATGATAATCCAATTAGAAATTTCTCTAAATAAAGAGGGGTTTCAAATTAGGTTTCAATGAAACGAAGTGACCAAACGAGACTTCTTTTGGAAACATTAGAGGAC
>NZ_JATABH010000018.1:0-72193 GCF_036533775.1 Vibrio sp. M260112
TGAGAGTTGCTCAACAGAGAATTGATGAACTTGGTTAAGTGCTTGTCTTAGAAACATAAAAAAATCCGAGTGTCTGGAATACACTCGGATTTTGACACCTTGAAAGGATCGTTCAACCGATCATTTAAGCCTTAACTGATCGGCATTAGACCTAAGGTCAGCTTTTTTTGTATGTGTTTGTCGTGATTACAACACCATTGCTGCAATCCAACCAAATACAATCAGTGGGATATTGTAGTGGATAAAGGTTGGTACCACGGTTTCCCAGATATGTTCGTGTTGACCATCAGCATTTAGACCAGATGTTGGGCCTAAGGTTGAATCAGAAGCCGGAGAACCTGCATCACCCAAAGCTGCTGCGGTACCAACTAGTGCGATAGTGGCCATCGGTGAGAAGCCGAAAGCTGCAGCGAGTGGTACGTAAATAGTGGCAAGAATTGGAATGGTTGAGAATGATGAACCAATCCCCATTGTTACCAACAGGCCAACAACCAGCATCAGTAGTGCCGCCATAGGTTTGTTATCACCAATACTGGTTGAAAGTGCTTCAACGAGAGATTCAACACCACCCGTTTGTTTCATCACTGCGGCAAAACCTGCCGCTGCAATCATGATAAAGCCGATCATTGCCATCATGTGAACACCTTTAGTGAACACGTCATGGGTTTCTTTCCACGCAATCACACCGCGGAAAGTAAACACCATGAAGCCAGCAAGGCCACCAATAATCATAGAACCAGTTGAAAGCTGAACGCTAAGAGCGGCAACAATACCGACAGCGGCAACCAATACGTTTTTCTTGTTGATCTCCTTTGGACCTTCTTCAACATGAGTCAGCTCAGTTTCTTTGTACTGGCGAGGCTTGCGATAGCTAAAGAAAATCGCAGTAACAAGACCAAACACCATACCAGCAGCAGGAAGCAGCATAGCAACAGGCACTTGGCTTGCAATGACGCTTTCTAGGCCGTTCTCGTGCAAGTTTTTCAGCAGAATGTTGTTGAGGAAGATACCGCCAAAACCAATCGGTAGCACCATGTAGGGTGTAACGAGACCAAACGTCAGTACACAAGCAATCATACGACGATCGAGGTTTAGCTTGGCAAACACGCCTAGTAGAGGTGGAATAAGAATTGGGATAAAGGCGATGTGAACAGGAATAATGTTTTGTGATGACATAGTCACCAAAACTAATGCAACCAGCACCGCGTACTTCAAGCCAGTTGACGCCGATGCGTTTTCTTTACCGTGAATACGTTTAATCACGCTATTTGCTAGCAGGTCTGTGATTCCAGAGCGAGAGATAGCAACAGCAAAAGTACCGAGCATTGCATAGCTTAGAGCGATGGTAGCGCCACCACCTAGACCACTTTCAAATGCGGAGATAGCTTGATTCAGTTCCATACCTGAAACCAAGCCACCGACGATAGCACTGAATGTCAGTGCGACCACGACATTGACTCGCATCAGTGCTAAAGCAAGCATGACACATACAGAAATGACAACAGGGTTCATAATTTACTCGTAAGTTGTGTTTACATTTTTATTTTATTGTTTCAGCATCCGATGCAACGAGTGGCCAGCCACCAAGAGCTTTCCATTTATTGACAATGCCGCAAAAGAGCTCAGCCGTTTTTTGAGTATCGTATAGAGCTGAGTGGGCTTCTTTATTGTCAAATTCCATCCCAGCCGTTTTGCACGCTTTAGCCAAAACAGTCTGACCGTAGGCCAAACCACTTAGTGTTGCAGTATCAAAGGTAGCGAAGGGGTGAAATGGGACACGCTTTAGCTTGCAGCGCTCACTCGCTTCCATCACGAAATTGTGATCGAAAGTTGCGTTGTGAGCGACCATGATGGCGCGGCTACAATCTGCAGCTTTTTGTTCCTTGCGCACAAGCTTGTAGATTTCCTTGAGAGCATGGTCTTCTGTCACAGCACCACGCAGCGGACTATATGGATCGCGAATCCCATTAAAGTCGAGCGCTTCTTTTTCAATGTTAGCGCCCTCAAAAGGTTCGACATGAAAATGAATGGTTGACGCGGGGACAAGATCGCCGTTTTCGTCCATCTTTAGAGTAATGGCACAGATTTCCAGTAGGGCATCTGTTTTGGCGTTGAATCCCGCAGTTTCCACGTCAATAACGACGGGAAAGTAACCACGGAATCGTTTTTTTAGCGTCAATGCTTCGTTTTCTATAGTCATGTGTGCTTCGTATTATGTGACAGGGCAGGCATTATTGCAGATTCTTTCAGCAAGAAAAACCGTTAATGCTGATTGAAAAAGAAACATTGGAAATTTGTACTATACAAATGTGTTGGCTAGATTTTTGCATTGTATTTGTCGCGGGCGATTGAGCGGCAAAAGCCACCTCGCTAGAGTTCAGTTAAGAGAAGAAGTATCGTATGAAGAAGTTGTTTGCAACCAGTTTAGCCTTGTCCATGACAGCGTTTACTGCCCAAGCGTATGCGTTGGATAAGCAGTATGTTGCAAAGCCTCAGCAATCGACGTGGCAAATGGTTGCCAATACACCATTGGAATGTCGACTCGTACATCCTATCCCTAATTATGGTGATGCGGTGTTTTCTTCTTACGCCAGTAAGAAAATCAATCTCGACTTTGAGCTCAAGATGAAACGCCCTATGGGGCAAACTCGTGATGTTAGCCTTGTCTCTATGCCTCCAGCTTGGCGACCAGGAGAAGGTGCAGACCGGATAACCAGTATCCGCTTTTTCCAACAGTTTGATGGCTATGTTGGCGGACAAACTGCGTGGAATATTCTGGGTGAGTTAGAGAAGGGGCGATACCCGACATTCAGTTATCAAGAATGGCGCAGCCGTGACGAAAGAATAGAGGTTGCACTCTCATCGGTGCTTTTCCAACGTTCTTACAATGTCTTTAGTGATTGTATTGCCAATTTACTGCCTTACAGCTTCGAAGATATCGCATTTACTATTCTTCACTATGACCGTACTAGCGTAGAGCTGAATAAACAGTCACAGAAACGCTTGGCGCAAATTGCTGAATATATTAAGCACAACCGAGATATCGATTTAGTGCTTGTCTCAACCTATACCGATGCCGATGATAGTAAGAGTTCGAGCCAAAACTTATCGGAACGACGTGCAGAAGTGTTGCAAGAATACTTTAAGTCGTTAGGCTTGCCGGAAGATCGTATCCGGGTTCAAGGTTATGGTAAACGTCGACCGATTGATGATAACTCATCACCAATTGGCAAAGACAGAAACCGCCGTGTCGTTATATCCTTGGGTCGTACTCAGGTTTAAACCGCTGAGCAACTCAATAGCTAAAAGCCAGCATATCGCTGGCCTTTAGCTATTGAGGGCACCAGATCAGTTTAATCTGAATTTAGCAATCAGATTACAATTGGTAGCAGTATCAATATCTTGCACCATTCTAGCGATGTTTGGATTAGGGTGTCTTTTCATAAATTCGATCAGGGCTTTCTTACAGCATCCCATCGAGTCAATGAAAGCATCGCACTGGGTATTTGGGCATTGTGGGACGAGAGTCAGTACTTTTTCTGATGCTAGTTGAAGATACTTCAGTTCATATTTCTCGTCGCCAATATTGCGCCAGAACATCGCCATGTTGTGGCACGATATCACTGAAATCATCAAACGATCTTCTACATCGACCTCGTCTTGCTCACTAATACGTTCACTCAGAGTGAGCGCTTGTTGGTAATGAAGTATGCCACGTAGATGGTCATCATCACTCATGGCTAGATCAGCCAGCAAGGTATGCTTCTCCCATTCGGTAATGTCCATGTTATCAATCTCCTCGGTGCGAACAGTTAGAGATTAAGTGATAATCATTATCAAGTAAAGTCTAAAAATTAGGACAGCGAGTTGCTGTCCTAATGTTTGATTGATGTTAGGGCGTTTTAGCCTTCCAAACCTGCAGAAGCTTGCTTGTTTTGGATCAGCTCGATCATGTAACCGTCTGGGTCTTTAACAAACGCGATATGTGTTGTACCGCCTTTAACAGGGCCAGGTTCACGAGTCACATTGCCTCCTGCAGCTTTGATCGCATCGCAAGTTGAGTAAATGTCGTCGACGCCAATAGCGATGTGTCCAAATGCTGTGCCTAGGTCGTATTCCGTCGTTCCCCAGTTGTAGGTCAGCTCAATCACAGCGCCTTGAGATTCGTCACCAAAGCCAATGAAGGCTAGCGTGTATTCGTACTCTTTATTTTCATTAGTACGAAGTAGCTGCATTCCCATTACTTCAGTGTAAAACTTGATTGATTTATCTAAGTCACCAACACGAAGCATCGTGTGTAAGATGCGTCCATTTGACATTGTTATGCTCTCCTAGTTTTCTGGATATACTTTTTCTTTAAATTCACAAAGGTCTTCTATGATACAGCTGCCACAACGTGGTTTGCGTGCTACACAAGTGTAGCGACCATGGAGGATTAACCAATGATGAACATCGAGTTTGAATTCTTTAGGCACAACTTTGAGTAGCTTCTCTTCCACTTGGTCAACGTTTTTCCCCATTGCAAGCTTGGTGCGGTTGGCAACGCGGAAGATATGAGTGTCGACAGCAATTGCTGGCCAGCCAAACGCGGTATTGAGAACGACGTTGGCGGTCTTTCGTCCCACCCCTGGCAGTGCTTCTAACGCTTCTCTATTTTCAGGTACTTCGCCGCCGTGCTGTTCGATTAAGATCTTACAAGTCTTGATAACATTTTCGGCTTTGGAGTTGAACAGACCGATGGTCTTAATGTACTCCTTGACGCCATCAACACCGAGATCGAGCAGCCCTTGTGGCGTGTTTGCAACCGGATAGAGCTTGTCTGTGGCTTTGTTGACACTGACATCCGTTGCTTGTGCTGATAACAGAACGGCAATTAAAAGCTCAAAAGGTGTGTTCCAGTTCAGCTCTGTTTGAGGGTTCGGGTTATCTTCCCTCAAGCGTTCCAGTATTAGTATTCGTTTCTCTTTGTTCATTTGAGGCTGCTTTCCAGTGTTTTATGCCACGCGAATAAAAGAATGCGCGGTTTTTTATTGGTTGGTTACGCGAGCTCGTTCAATAGTCTGTTTTTGTTGTTTTGGCTGACGAGCTTGGACTTGTTTGTCGATGACGTTTTTCGCTGCGATCAGTAGTCCCACGCCGATGAAGGCACCCGGTGGTAACAGCGCCAGTAGGAAGCTGTTATCGAAATGGAAAATTTCTATGCGCAAAGATGTTGCCCATTCACCCAATAGCAAATCTGCACCATCAAATAGAGTGCCGTTACCGATGATCTCACGCATAGCACCCAACACCACCAGTACACTCGTCATGCCTAAGCCCATCCAAAACCCATCTTGTGCAGAGGGCAGAACATCGTTTTTCGACGCAAAAGCTTCAGCGCGACCAATGATGATACAGTTGGTCACAATTAAAGGGATGAAGATGCCTAGTGATAGGTATAAACCGTAAGCATAGGCGTTCATCAACAACTGCACGCAAGTCACCAATGCGGCAATGATCATCACAAACACCGGAATACGTACCTCTTTAGGCACGTAATCACGGACTAATGATACGGTGACGTTTGAGCCAACCAGCACCAATAGCGTTGCGATTCCAAGTCCAAGTGCGTTGGTCACGGTAGAAGAGACCGCTAACAGTGGGCACAGACCAAGAAGTTGAACTAACGCAGGGTTGTTATCCCACATGCCGTTCTTAATCAGTGTTTTATGATCACTCATTGTTGCCTCCACATGTGAGTGGCTGAGCCAGTATTTGATCTCGGTGAGTATTGACGTACTCAGCCGTCTTTTTGACCGCTTTCACAACGGCTCGTGGTGTAATGGTTGCACCGGTAAACTGATCAAATTGACCGCCATCTTTGCGAACTTTCCAATCGGCTTGATTGCTATCAGTCAAAGACTTACCCGCAAACCCTAAAATCCAGTCGCTGATGCGTAGATCAATTTTATCACCAAGCCCAGGTGTTTCTTGATGGCTAAGAACACGAGTACCAGAAATCGTACCATCTTGTTTGATACCGACGATGATTTTAATCGCTCCGTTATAGCCATCTGGTGCGATAGCTTCAATTGCCATGGCGGAAGGTTGACCATTTAGTGTCGCCATGTACACAGGCATGTCAGCATCAGTGCCCAGAAGTGGGCTATTGACCAGAGTACAGGCCTTATAGAGCTCATTATCGTGCAGATCGTGAGGGATCACCTGATTGAGTACTGATAGCAATTGTTTCTGTTGCTGCAAGTTGATCTGATCTTTAGTCAGATAGTTTGTCAGTGCCACCACACCTGTAGAAGCGCAGGCAAAAATAGCCAGTACGGCACCATTTTTTCGAATAGCGTTTAACATGACGTAACCTTAATGCCCATAAGTTCTTGGTTTGGTGTAGTAATCAATCAGAGGTACACACATGTTGCCAAGCAGTACAGCGAACGCCACACCATCAGGGAATCCACCCCAACTGCGAATAATAAACACCATAGCACCGATAAAAGCACCGAAGATGAGACGCCCCTTAACTGTTGTTGACGCTGAAACGGGATCGGTTGCGATAAAGAAGGCGCCAACCATGGTTGCACCAGATAACAGATGTACGATAGGCGAAGCGGTTGTGCCAGGCATAAACAGCGCAAATAGGCTGCTGATTAGCGTTAAACCGATCAGAAAACCTACTGGGATGTGCCAATTAATGACTCTTAGTTTAATTAGCAATAGTCCACCAGCGAGATAGGCGAGGTTAACCCACTCCCAACCAATGCCAGCCAGACCACTAAATTGAGGTTGACTCAAAGCTTCGCTGCTCGTGTGGCCGGCTAAAAGTGAAGTTTTAAAGGCATCAAGTGGCGTCGCCATGGTAATACCATCAATGCCACTACGAATTTGCTGCAGCGACAGCCCTTCTAAATTTAGGCCTGTAAAAATCAGCGATAATGCATCACCACTGGAGATTGGTGTGGCTTGTAACTCGGCTGGAGAGATCCAACTGGTCATCTGTACTGGGAATGAAATCAGCAGTACAACGTAAGCAACCATAGCTGGGTTAAACAGGTTTTGACCGATACCACCGTACAAATGTTTTGCAATGATGATGGCAAAGATAAGGCCAATGGTAATCACCCACCAAGGAGACAAAGGTGGAATCGCGATGGCTAATAGCCAAGCCGTGACTAACGCACTGTTGTCTCTCAAGGCAGACATAGGATGGCGCTTTCGAGCGACCATCACCAAGGCTTCTAACGATAAACCAATCACAATTGCCATCATCAATTGGATGATGGTTCCCCAACCAAAGAAGTAGGTTTGGGCAGCCAAACCGGGTAGGGCGCAAAGCGCGACCCATTTCATAAGATCAGGAGTGCTTCTACGACTGTGCGCATGGGGTGAGCTGGCAATAAAAAAGGCCACTACTCTTTCTCCTCAAATTGTTTTTGTTGTTCTTGCTGTGCTTTACGAGCTTTAGCTCGGGCAATAGCCGCGGCAACCGCTGCCTTCTTAGGATCTTGCTCGGTTGTCGTACTTTCCTGAGATGGTTCCGGAGGTGTTTCAGATGGTAGCTCAGTCTCAGCACTATTTTGCTGCGCCTTACGTGCTTTAGCGCGAGCGATAGCGGCCGCAACGGCGGCTTTCTTCGCATCGCCAGCATCGGCAGATTCATCTTGTGCAGGTTTGTCAGCTTCGCCACTGTCTTGCTGCGCCTTACGTGCTTTAGCACGAGCGATAGCGGCCGCAACGGCGGCTTTCTTCGCATCGCCAGCATCAGCAGATTCATCTTGTGCAGGTTTGTCAGCTTCGCCACTGTCTTGCTGCGCCTTACGTGCTTTAGCACGAGCGATAGCGGCCGCAACGGCATCCTTTTTATCTTCTGATGCGCCCTCGACGTGTTGCGATTTCTCGGCTTTGCGTTCGCGGGCTTGACGTTTACGCTCTTCACGCAGTTTTGCCATTTCGCTGTTGTCTGGCTCAGATTTACCTTGTTGTTGGGCGGCAGCTTGCTTAGCTTTCGCTTTGGCAATGGCAGCGGCAACAGCAGGTTTGACCGCTTGACCTTCTTCAGCGTCAGCAGATTTCTGAGCTTTTACGCGAGCAATGGCCGCCGCAATGGCATCATCTTCGCCGCTGTTTTTCATCTCTTTACGACGATCTTCAGCCGCTTTCTTGAAGCGATTTTCACGTTGAGCTTTATCTCTTTCAAGACGAGCCTTCTTCTCTTCAAAGCGAATTCTGGCGCGTTCGGCCGCTTCAGATTCTTCTTTGCGAGTACGAATTTCGGCTTTAGCTTGGCGGTAATATTGAACCAGAGGTATTTCACTTGGGCAGACAAAAGCACAAGCACCACATTCAATACAATCCTTAATATTTTGCTCTTCACACTTATCGTACTCTTCCGCCTTGGCGTGCCAGACCAATTGCTGAGGAAGAAGTGAGGCAGGACAAGCTTCCGCACACTGACCACAACGAATACACGCCATCTCATATTGATTTGGCGAAATTTCTTTGCGCGTTGGTGCCAGAATACAGTTCGATGTCTTAGTGATAGGAACCTGTGCATGAGGCAAGGTAAAGCCCATCATCGGTCCACCCATGATCAAGCGTGGCAGCTTCTTATCAGCTTTGTAGCCAAATTCATCTAACAAAGCCTGAACTGGCGTTCCAATCAAAGCCCAGACGTTTCTAGGCTGCTTGAAGGTATCACCAGTTAACGTCACTACACGCTCAACCAATGCTTCACCATCACAAATGGCTCGTTTGATAGCCTGAAGTGAACCTACGTTTTGTACCAAGATACCGATATCTGCTGGGATACCACCATTAGGAACTTCTTTATTGGTCAGAATCTTGATTAACTGTTTCTCACCACCAGAAGGGTATTTGGTCGGAATAACACGGATGACAATATCTTTATCTTCGGCGGCTTGCTGAAGGGCCTCAACCGCTTGAGGTTTATTATCCTCAATCCCGATCACGGTCAGTTTTGGCTTTAGAATATGTTCAACAATTTCAATGCCTTTGATGATTTCATCTGCATGCTCACGCATCAGTACATCATCGGCGGTAATGTAAGGTTCACATTCAGCGGCATTGATGATTAAGATTTCAGTACGAGCAAGTCCAGATTGAATTTTCTTAGCCGTTGGGAAACCTGCGCCACCCATGCCGGAAACACCCGCCTGACGGATCTTTTCAATCAGTTCATCTGGCGTTCGCTGAGCGAAATCAGGCCAAGCCTCGCGTTCTTGCCATTGGTCTGTGAAGTCCGGTTCGATAACGATACAAACTTCGCTTAAACCCGACGGATGCGCGGTGGTTCGTGGTTCAATCGCCACCACAGTACCTGAGGTTGGCGCGTGAACAGGTAACATAAAGCTGGAGTCATACTTGGTGAGTGGCTGCCCTTTGAGAACCTTAGCTCCAACCTCAACTGCAAGGTTGCCCGGCTTACCGATATGCTGTTTGATAGGCAGGATAATTTGTGCCGGAACAGATGCGCGACTCAGCGGCAGCGAGACCGATTGAGCTTTGTTTTCCGCTGGGTGCACACCACCAGGGAAGCTCCAAAGTGCACCTGATTTTATTTTTTCGATTAGTGACAACATGCCAGTCCTTAATTCACACTTTTCTGCGCTGGCGCAGAATCGGTAATATCAACAACAGGAATGGCGTCCATCTGCCACTTCCAGCTCGCTGTAGTCGTTTCTACAGGGATCATTTCAATACAGTCAGTTGGGCACGGTGCGACACAAAGGTCACAGCCAGTGCATTCATCCTTAATGACTGTGTGCAGCGCTTTTGTACCGCCGACAATCGCGTCAACAGGGCACGCCTGAATACACTTAGTACAGCCGATACACATATCTTCATGGATAAAGGCGACGGTTTTTACCGCGTTCTCAAGGTCATGAGCAGAGTCTGTCGCTTCCACCCCCATTAAATCAGCCAGTTTTTCTATTGTCGCTTGGCCGCCTGGAGGACATTTGTTGATGTCATCACCATTGGCGATGGCTTCCGCGTAAGGGCGACAGCCAGGGTAACCACACTGACCACACTGGGTTTGAGGGAGAATGCTATCGATTTGATCGACAATAGGATCGGCTTCTACTTTGAAGCGAATCGAAGCAAAACCAAGCACGGCACCAAATACCGCCGCCAGCACAGCAATGGCTATAATCGCGATTAATATTGAGCTCATTACAACTTCACCAAACCTGTAAAGCCCATGAAGGCAAGCGACATCAGTCCTGCGGTAATCATTGCGATCGAGGCACCTTTGAAAGGCATAGGTACATCGGCCGCTGCAATTCGCTCACGCATAGAGGCAAACAAAATCAGAACCAGTGAGAAACCAACCGCAGCACCAAAGCCGTAAATGATCGATTCAATAAAGTTGTGGTTTTCATTGATGTTTAACAGAGCGACACCTAACACGGCACAGTTGGTGGTGATTAGGGGTAAAAAGATACCAAGCAGGCGATAAAGTGTTGGGCTGGTTTTGTGCACCACCATCTCTGTGAACTGCACAACGACTGCAATAACCAGAATGAAACTCATGGTTCTTAGGTATTGAAGATTGAGCGGATCAAGGATGTAGCTCTCCACGAGATACGCACACACTGACGCTAAGGTTAAAACGAACGTAGTCGCTAACCCCATTCCAATTGCTGTTTCTAGCTTTTTCGATACGCCCATGAATGGACATAAACCCAGAAACTTCACCAGTACAAAGTTGTTGACCAGCACAGTGCCAACCAACAACAAAAGATATTCGGTCATAATTATATAGTGTTGAAATTCCGATCCCGACATTATCCTGCTTTGCTCGTCCAATAACAACCAACGAAAGATAAGGTTTTCTATTGTTGAGTAAAAATTATACGGGATATTGAATCATTTGTGGGTAAATTGCTGGCATTTATCAACTAATGAATGCAAGGTTAACCACTGCTGGTTAATCTGTTTTGCCAGTTGAGCGGGCAGAACCTTAAACAGCCGTTCAATACCTTGTTGATCGGCGGTCAGACCAAGTGTTTTCATGGCCTGACTCCGTATATTTGCATGATGCTCTAACTGTTTAAGCAGTGGCGCTTGCTGATCAATGTTGTATTGCAAGCTGGTCGCATCGAAGGTCAGATACACATTGTAAACCTCCCCTAATGAGCGACTTTCTTGTTTTTATACTGAATGAGTTAATTAAGGCTCTGAGATACAGGATACGTAGAACGTGACACTTGGGTTTATGCTGATGATGATACCAGAGTTAAGATCTACTTCGTAATAAAGAGATCCGTCAGGCGTAATTGACCAGTAACTTTGGTAGGTCGGCCAACCATGCGCAGTAAACATGTTACCAAATCTATCAAACAGCTCCACTTTTAACTCGTCTTTTGTTGCTAGGCGCCAGTTAGTACGCCCACCGATACTATAGGTGTTATAGTTAACACATAGAGTGTTGGCGTTAGCCCAGTTGAATTGATAGAAATCACCTGTGGGGCCGTAACTCCCATTTTCAGTATAAGTTCCATTAGTTATGGCACCTACACTAATACTGTCTAAATAAGCTACAGATGGGGAGTTGGTAAACAATTTTCCATTACCGACATCGAAAATATCAATACATGCACCAGCTAGATCACACACATTGACATTCACCGTATTACTTATAACGCCACCTTTCATGGCAGTGACCGCGGTACTACCTTTAGCGATACCGGTTAATAAACCTGAAGCTGAAATTGATGCGATGGTTGGATCTCCAACTATCGCCCATGTCACAGAATCACTTATATCAAATTCAGTTCCATCGTCAAATTTGGCCAGAGCTACTAACTGTTTCGTGCGTCCTTTTAACACCGAAATAGGTGAAGGAGTTACTGAAATCTCTATCACTGTCGCGTCGACTGACGACTGAGGTAACGAATTGAATGCCCCCTCAGAATTACAGCCAACCAACAATGTCAAGCCCACTAGGGTAAAAAAATTATTAAAAAACTGAATCATAATTTCCGTTAAATTTTAAAATTGGTGATAGTAATTTCAACTCTGCGGTTTTTGGCTCTCCCATCTTCTGTATTGTTGTCAGCAATAGGTCGAGATTCCCCTTCTCCTTGCCATTCAAGTTGTGTCGGTGCTACTCCCAATTCAATCAGTTTACTGACGGATGTTTGTGCACGATATTCAGAGAGTTTTTGATTGTAAGATGCTGAGCCTGTCGAGTCAGTGTGTCCAACCACAACAGCTTTAGCGTTGGGATAAGTTTTTAACACTGCAGCAACTTCAGCTAACTGGTCAATAAAATCATTACTGTGCTTAATAGAATCCAAATCAAATAATCCACTCGTGCTTTTCGACGAAAAAACAAGCGTTTGAGGGGGGGGGTTAACAGTGGAAGTTTCCTTAACCGGAGTTTCTTCAATCATAGAAGTGGAAGTGTCCCCGACTAACGTAGGCTGACTTGTAACATCAAATGTGTACATAAGACCAAAAATCATTCCTTGACTATCATACCTTCCCGTATTTAACTTACCTATACTATCAATATACTGGTAGCCTGCTGATAAGCTGACGTTAGAATTAAAGTGATAGTGCACCCCAACCTCGCCGAGAGGAGAAAAACCAGAGGCCTCGAGCTTATCAGATAAGTTGATTGTTTTTTCCATATCCCAATAAGCAACGCCTAGTCGACCATATAAGCTCAAATTGTCTTGTAGATACCAATCGTAACGCAGGGCACTTTCTATTAACCAAGTTTTTACGTCAACTGATGTGGCAGTAGCTTTTAATTTCTCATGATGTTGATAGCCGACATCCCAACTCCAAGATGGAGTAAACTGCAATCCACCATATACACCAACGATTGTTCCTTCTGGATTTGATTGATTGTAAGTATCGTCTAGAGCCCATTGGTATCCGCCCTTTAGTCCAATGAAAAACCGAGGAGACTCATCCGTAGCCAATACAGGAACACTTAACATACTTGCGAGTAATATCATATTTTTCATGGCTTTTATAATTCAAATAGTAATTAACCGTAATATTAACGCTATTATATAGAAATATCATGACGTTTAATGAAAACACAGATTATTCCTACGCGCGATGTCGGTGAGTTCGGTTATAAGTTATTTAAATTATAAGGTTGAGGTTTAAACATAGGCTTTGATGCGTAAGTCAATGCAACTAGGGGGCTTAGGCGTCAATATAGGCAGGTTGGAGGTTTATAAGCGTTATACCGCCGCGTGAGGGCGGTATTAGGAATCTAAGCGCAGCACTTCTTGTATTTTTTGCCGCTACCACAACTACAAAGGTCGTTTCTGTTTGTTTTTTTTCGAAAACCGTTGTTTTTGCCTTGTTCAGGAGCGTATCTAGCTCGATCGTATTTTCCTCTTGGCTTTCATCTACAGTGATGTTAGCGACAATCGAATGCTCCTGAGTGATGGTCTCGATTTCTTGTTTGCGTAACTCTGTCGGAACAACGATATTGATCGGTGCTTCTTCAGTACCTGCTTTGATGGCACGATTAACGTTGTAGCCTGACAGTACGTGATTTTGTCGAGTTTCGATTCGACCTTTAAAAAACAGCTTAGACATGCAGATACTCTTTACTTGGTATGTAAGAAATTGAGCAGGGATTATACGTATCGTATTAAAATGATAAAGCTGAAATTGGTGAAAATTTAGTGTCGTAGAAAAGCGGTATAGCAATAAACTTGGCACAGTATCGGAGCTATGCTTGCCAATAGGCGACAAGTTTAAATCTGATATTAAACGGATTTTATAAGACTGGAATCGAGTCAACGAATTTGCCCTTCCAATCTGATTTAGAGGAATTAGATTGCTAGAATTGCCAGCCTTGAGAACAAATGAATGTAACCCCTTGTATTTTTGACGTTATGAAATCCAGTAATTTTACAGTGGCGGTCTCTAGTGTAACGGGAACTCAATTCCTAAACCTATCGCCGCAAACTATTCGTCGCATCAAACTCAGCTTATTATTTGTTGCGCTGGTGTTTGGCGCTCTGGTCACTGTACTGGTGATACAACTAACTAATGTTGCAGACTCTCAATATCAAGCGCAGCAGCTGGCAGATAAAACCCAGCGGCTTGAGCAGCAATTGGCAGATAAAACCCAGCGGCTTGAGCAGCAATTGGCTGCTAAAGAGCAACAATTGAAACAACAGGTTCAAGATGCTGAGTCGCTCAAGAAAGAGCTGGTGTATGTCGAGCAGAAACTGAGTGGAATAGAGAAAGCGATGTCACTGCCGGACGAAGAGTTAGAATTGCGTGAGCGCGCGGATCTCGCAGCACTCAGCACCGCTGCTCGTCACCAGATGTTGCAATTAATTCCCAGCGGCAAGCCAGTCAAAATTGGTTACCTGTCGTCTAAATTTGGCACGCGTACTCATCCAGTGAAAAAGACGCGATCTATGCACCGTGGTATAGATTATGCCGTCAACATTGGTACGCCAATTTACGCACCTGCTGATGGTGTTGTTGAGTTAACACGCAAGAGTAATCAGGGCTCAGGTAACTTTCTGCGCATCATTCACTCATTTGGTTTTACGTCATCGTATTCCCACTTAAAAGCTTTCAAAGTGAAGCCTGGAGAATACGTTAAAAAAGGCGACCTGATTGGTTTGTCTGGAAATACTGGCCTGTCGACGGGTTACCATCTCCATTATGAGATCCGTATGGTAGGACGCGCCCTTGACCCACTGCCATTTACTCAATGGGAAATGAATAACTTTGCCGCGATTTTTGAATCGAATAAGGACATAGAATGGGATTATTTAGTAAACAAAATAGAGAATCGAATCGCCACCTCACACAGACTGTCATCGCTGACGGAGCCGACATCAGCGGAGAACTCAAACTTACTTGTAATATCCAAATAGATGGCCGAGTCACAGGCAGTATTGAGACAGACCAAACCGTGACTATCAGCGCAACTGGTTCGGTTGAAGGTTCAGTGAAAGCGGATCGTTTGGTCGTTAATGGCCATTTTCGTGGCAAAGTGTACACCAAGAGTGTTGAGATACTGGGTGACGGTCGCCTAGAAGGTGAGGTTTCTGCGGGAGAGTTTACGATTCAAAAAGGCGGTGTATTCCTAGGTAACTCGAAAAACGTTACCGCAGAAGAAGTGGTCACCATTGATTCGGTAAAAAAGATTAACACCAGCCAAGCTAGTAAAGACAAACGCAACGATAACAAAGAAGCTGTCGGCCAGTGTGCTTGATTGCGCCAAAAGCAAAAGTTGTTACGGCGCATACCAATACCCCGCAGCGATAATCATGAGTTCATGATATAGATAACGACAAAACAAATAGGTGATGTACTAAGAGGGATGAGTATGTTGGAAAAGGTAATTTCTTGGTTGGAAATGACACTTTTTACCTTTAACGATCAACCAGTGACACTATGGGCTATTCTGGCGGTACCCACTTGGGTTGTGGTCAGTTTATGGGTCTCTAAGTTACTCATAAAAGGCGTTCGCGCAAAACTAACATCATCGGGTAAGGACCCAAATATTGTGCACTTAATCGAGCGAGTGCTCTTTGTTTTCGCACTTGGTGTTATTTTCCTTACCACGTTATCAATGCTGAACATTCCTATCACCGCATTTGCCTTTCTTTCCGGTGCTATAGCGATTGGATTTGGTTTTGGTGCGCAGAATATCATTAACAACTTTATCAGTGGCTGGATATTGATAGGTGAAAAACCGATTCGTATTGGTGACTTTCTGGAGGTTGAAGGGGCAAAAGGAACAGTGGAACAAATTAACACTCGCTCGACACGAATTCGACGTGTTGATGGGGTTCATATGCTGATTCCTAATAGTAAACTGCTTGAAAATACGGTGATTAACTGGACTCTGAGGGATAAATTGGTAAGAGGTTCAGTCATTGTTGGAGTGGCGTACGGAAGTGATGTTCGGTTAGTTGAGAAGTTAATGCGTGATATTACCATCAACCACCCCAAAGTACTTTCAACCCCTGAAGTTGCGGTTTTTTTCCAGGATTTTGGAGACAACGCATTAGTCTTTGAAACGTTTTTCTGGATTAACTCACAGGTAGAAGGCGGGGTTCGGGCAGTAACCAGCGATATTCGTTTTGAAATTGACGCTATGTTCAAACAGCACGACATAACAATCGCTTACCCACAACGTGATATACATCTAGATGGTGCCCTCACCATCGTTAGAGAGTCGAAAAAAGCCTAAGCGGAGTTGACGCCAAAAGAGTTACCATGCTCTTTTGGCGTTTTTTAATCGTATTGATAGCAATGATCGCTATGGTTGATCCATAGGCTTTGCCATCGTGCTTTAGGTTGCCTACTTGGTGATAAGCAATAAATCACATGGCGGGTTGGCTATCAAAACATCCACGGTGCTACCAGACCAATAGCGAGACAACGCGGTCCGTTTACACGCCCCCATTGCCAAAATAGAAGCGTCGAGTGAGTTTGCCGCATTAGGCAAACCTTCTTCTGGGTTCGCTTCAATCAGTCGCAAAGGAAGCTGATAAAACTTATTGAGATTGAGAAATTCTTGTATCGCTAGCTTTTGGTTGGAGAGAATCTCTTTTGAGTAACGATATAGATAAGGTGCGACATACTGACAGTAGACGAGTGTGGTACTGGCGTTGAGTCTAGAGCCAATGTCTAAACTGCGGTTGATAATCGCTTTATCAATTTCGGCGTTTTTGTCCCCACGATGAAGTGGGTCAATAGCGGTGGCGAGCTTCAATTTCTGTGACCATTTTTTTTCGGTCAGCAGTAGTATGTCGTTACTTTGACTAGAGAGCTTTCTAAGTATCTGTGGTGCCAGTACGCCTTTGGCGTAATCAATAAGAAACAGATCGTTGTATCCCTGACATTGGTGAGTGAGTTGCTTCTCCCAGTTACTGCCCGAAAGTAGTTCGAAATTTACTTCGAGTGCGGCCAGTTCATACTCTGCTCGAATCTCTTCGATTTGCTCTAAGACAGAATCACACCACTGCATAAAGTAATCATCGTAACGAACAGAACTTTCTTCAGAGTGAAGGAGAAAGTCTAGAAAGGTGTGCTCCTCACTGCGCCTGTAGTCTTCAGCGTAGATACGCAAGGACTTGTTGGATGCCAGAGCAAAAAGAACCGCTTTCTTTAACACCCGACGTGATGGTTTGGCACTGACCTTGGTCAGTAGGTAGACTGCATTCATTTCAATATCCATTTGCGATTAAATGCGACAATAAGTCTTTGTATAGAAGGGATTTAATCCTGTAACTAAGCTTAGTCAAGTTTTAATTGGTACACCAATAGAAATATTGGTGACCAGCCGATTGATATCATACTTCACCTAGCCTCATGACCTCGACCAATAGCAAAGCATGTTTTCCGCTAACGATAGGGGAAGATATAGAAACGTTTAATAATGGCTAGATTCACTTTAGCCAGTCGGCAAGGAACGAAGCTTACCTTCTACCTCCTTTTAAGACCAATTCTAACTCAACGAATGGTGCATCCAGTTTCGAATGCTTCAGTAAAAGTTGTGCCACTCTAAAATTCTCCATTATGGCTTTGGAGCAAAGTTGCAGTCGTTTTCAAAGTTATACTTTGAAATACATTCCTTGCTCGATATCCCTCATTCCATTATTGTGAATTTCGATGTGTAATGTCGAAATAATCACGAACACATCTTATTGATTATGTTACGTTATGCTCATTGTTAGACGATAGGCATATTCAGCGTGACCATACACACTCTTCAAGAACGGCATCGATTTTTAGAAATGCTTGCCGTGTGGCAAGGCTATGTTCGTAACAAAGATCTGGTCGATCAGTTTTCGATTACCCGCCAACAAGCCTATCAGGATATCCGAGCCTACCAAGAGCAACATCCTGAACGGTTAAAGAAGATGGTGTCTGGTCCTTATCAATTTAGCGCGCAATATCTCTTTGAAGCCCCCAAACACTCGCTTGAGCATTATTTGCAGTGGTTCAGCACGGGTCAGTTTTATGCACCTCAGTCATCATTCAATGCAGCACTGGGTGAGCACAGCTCCGTTCCACAGCGTTATGTTGCACCACAGGTGATTGCAGCGCTAACGGCAGCGATTCGTCAGCAAAAACGCCTTGAGCTTGGCTATGTGTCACTGTCCAATCCCGAATGGGAAGGGCGAATTTTCCACCCCCATACCTTGGTTAAAACTGGTTTGCGTTGGCATGTTCGTGGCTACTGTGAAAAATCGCAGGACTATCGCGATTTGGTCTTAAGCCGCTGCCGCGGTGATGTTGAGTTACTCGATGCTTCAGATCACACCAAAGAAGATGATCGGGTTTGGAATACGCAGGTGGGGTTAATTTTCGCCCCTGATCCACGCTTAAATGACGAGCAAAAAGAAGTCATCGCCCACGATTACCAAATGGAAAACGGACAACTGCGTATAACCACACGTGCCGCATTGGTTGATTACCTACTCAAAGAGATGCAAGTCAAAACCCACTATCTCGAAGGCACGCCAGAAGCCCAACAACTGATTTTGCTTAACCCACGTGACGTCAAACCCTGGTTATTTGAACGTTAAAACTCAGCCAAGTCACGCTTAGGTAAAGTTACTTTACCTGAATAAATGTGCAGGATTGAGCTTTAGCAACAATCACATAAAGTGTATGCATAACCGTGAAACATGGAGCAAGTTATGGACGATCTCTCACCCTCCGATCTTAAAGTCATCCTACACTCAAAGCGCGCCAATATGTATTACTTGGAATATTGCCGAGTGATGCAAAAAGATGGCCGCGTGCTCTATTTGACCGAAGCCGACAAAGAAAACCTCTACTTCAATATTCCGATTGCTAATACCACCGTACTCATGCTCGGCAACGGCACCTCCATTACTCAAGCCGCAATGCGCATGCTCTCACAGGCCGGCGTATTGGTCGGATTTTGTGGCGGCGGCGGTACGCCACTGCACATGGCTTGCGAGGTGGAATGGTTCACGCCACAGAGCGAGTATCGCCCAACAGAATACTTACAAGGCTGGCTCTCATTCTGGTTTGATGATGAAAAGCGCTTGGCCGCCGCCAAACAATTTCAAAACGCACGGATTGATTATTTGCAGCGTGTTTGGCGCTCCGATCGAGAATTAACCCATGAGAAATTTAATCTACAAGATGAAGTCATCAAGCAATCCCTTGATACCTTTTACCAACGTACTGAAGCCGCGAGTAAACCAGCCGATCTGCTCCTCACTGAAGCGCAACTCACCAAAGCTCTGTACAAGTACGCCGCCAATAACACAGGCAAAGAAGGCTTTACGCGTCAGCATCAGCCGGATAAAAAATGCACCGACAAAGCCAACGATTTTCTCAATCACGGCAACTATTTAGCCTACGGGCTTGCGGCAAGCTGCCTGTGGGTGCTGGGCATTCCGCACGGCTTTGCCGTCATGCATGGCAAAACCCGCCGTGGTGCCTTAGTATTTGATGTCGCCGACTTAATCAAAGATGCGATTGTGCTGCCGTGGGCGTTTGTTTGCGCCAAAGAGAACGCCAGCGAACAAGAGTTTCGCCAACAAATTCTGCAAGCCTTCATCGAACACAAAGCGCTCGACTTCATGTTTGACACAGTGAAACACGTCGCACTGAAAGGCAAAGAGGAAGAAGAGCGCGAGGCACACCAATTATGATGGTCACCTTTGTTAGCCAATGTGAGAAAAACGCTCTCAAGAAAACCCGCCGTGTACTGGATGCCTTCGCCAACCGCATTGGCGATAACACCTGGCAAACCCTCATCACCGAAGAAGGGTTACTCACGGTGAAAAAAATGCTGCGCCAAACCGCCAGCCGCAGCACTGCAGTGAGTTGTCACTGGATCCGCTCCCGCTCGCGCAGCCAGTTTTTGTGGGTAGTGGGTAATAGGCGGAAATTTACTTTGGAAGGTGTGGTACCAGTCAATAGAACCGCGCTAAATCTTGAACACAAAGAATGGGAACAAGGGTGGCAGCTTAATGAAGTCATATTGCTGGCAGCAAGCATAGCAGGTTTGTTTCATGACTTCGGTAAAGCCAACAACTTATTTCAAGCTAAACTAGCCGGAAAAACCAAGCAAAAAGGTGAACCGTATCGCCATGAATGGGTATCACTGAGGTTATTTGAAGCCCTTGTCAAAGGTAAAGCAGATGAAGCTTGGCTCACAGAATTGGCAACGCTTTCTGCTACAAAAGCGGCAGAGTTAGAGCAATCTATGCTCAGAAACCTGTGCAAGGATCACGAAAAGCAACAACGTGTGTTTGAGCATTTATCGCCTTTGGCAAAGCTTGTCGCTTGGTTAGTGGTGTCACACCACAGACTGCCCTTAGATCACCGTTGCGAATCACGAATAGAACAAATGGATCAATGGTTAAACACATGCGCTTCCAGCCATTGGAATTCAGCGAATGCCCTTGATCTAAATGTTTACAGTGCAGAAGCGGTTACGCAAAACTGGCTGTTTAAATTTGGCACACCTTTATTAAGCCGTACTTGGCAAAATAAGGCACAAAAACTGGCGATAAGAGCACTAAAAAATCCGATTTTTAGCGCTAAGAACTCAGATTGGTTAGGCCAAAGCTTTGTTTCCCATATTGCGCGAATGAGTTTGATGCTGGCAGACCACTATTATTCATCATTGCCTATTGAAAAATGTAAAACGGCATGGCGTGACATAAATTACCAACCTATTGCAAACACAGATAAAACAGCAAGCTCGGGAAAAAGTTCGGCGAAGCAACAGCTTGATGAACACAACATTGGCGTAGCGTCTAATACGCAGCGTTTTATTCAAAATTTACCAGCGCTTAAAATGACTTTGCCCGCTATTACGCAACACAGGTTGTTTACTAAAAGTGCCGAACAAGCAAAGTATCGTTGGCAAGATAAAGCGTTTGGCGAAATTAAAACGGTTGCAAAAGAATCCGAAAAAAGAGGTTTTTTTGGAGTCAATATGGCGTCAACTGGCTGCGGTAAAACCATTGCAAATGCTCGTATCATGTACGCTTTGGCTGACGAAAGGGAGGGTTGCCGATTTTCAGTAGCATTGGGATTGAGAACGCTCACTTTACAAACGGGAGATGCCTACAGAGATCTTTTAAAATTAGGCGATGATGAATTGGCGGTACTTGTTGGCTCTCAAGCGGTAAAAACCCTTCATCAGTTAAGCAAAGAACAAGAAATCGTTGGGTCTGGGAGTGAATCGGCGGATGACTTATTTGCTGACCTTTATGTTAGCTACCAAGGTCAAATTTACGATGGTCGGCTCAAGCATTGGCTAAGTAGTAGCCCCAAGCTAGAGCAGCTAGTTAGTGCTCCTGTTGTTGTCAGTACGATAGATCATTTAATGCCAGCGACTGAAAGTAAGCGTGGCGGTAAGCAGATCGCACCTATGCTACGTTTGTTAACCTCCGATTTAGTGCTCGACGAGCCAGATGACTTTGGTTTAGAAGATTTACCAGCACTATGCCGGTTGGTGAACTGGGCGGGGATGCTTGGCTCTCGAGTGCTACTGTCATCGGCTACCTTGCCACCAGCATTGATTAAAAATCTATTTGATGCCTATCAAAGTGGAAGGCAACAGTTTAATCAAGCGCAGTTTGGCGACAATCAAAATGGCTCTGTGGTGTGCGCATGGATTGACGAGTTTTCGAGTATAACAAAAGAAATCAGTGACAAAGACAGTTACCTTGAGCAACACAAAATCTATGTAGATAAACGCATTGCAAAACTGCAAAAACAGCAGAAAGTGTTGAGGAAAGGCCAGATTATTAAACTAGAGCCAGCTAAAGCGAGTTCCGTGTATCAACAAGTCGCTCAGACGATTTACACCAACATGCATCGACTACACGCTGCGCACCATACACAAAGCCCATGTGGTAAAAAGGTGTCGCTAGGGGTCGTGCGACTGGCAAACATTAATCCGATGGTCACCACGGCAAAAGCACTGCTTGCGATGCCAGCCATACCAGATCATGAAATATATTATTGTGTGTACCATTCTCAATATCCTTTGGCACTTCGCTCTTATAAAGAAACACGCCTCGATAATATATTGTCACGACATAATGAGAGTGATCTTTGGCAGCAGCCAGAAATTAACAAGGCATTAAAAGCCAGCAAAGCAAATAACTTAGTTTTTGTGGTCATGGGTACGTCGGTAGTAGAAGTTGGACGTGACCACGATTATGACTGGGCAATAGCTGAGCCAAGCTCAATGCGATCATTGATCCAACTGGCAGGCCGTATTCAACGCCACCGCCAACAAGTGCCAAGCGATAATAATTTGTATGTGCTGAATCAGAATATTCGCGCTCTGAATGGTGAATCAACGGCCTATTGTAAACCCGGTTTTGAAAGTAAAGCCTTGCCGCTTGCTGAGCACGATCTTAATCATTTGCTGGATACGGAGCTTGAAAATATATCGGCGATATCGCGAATCACTGAGCCTAATTTCAAGGGTGGAGATTTTATGTTTGACGTCCACAGCACTGGTAAACAAGCCAATAAAGTGACGAACTTTTTGGTACAAGAGCATAGAGCGCTTAGATTTACGTTAGAAAAGATAGGCGGAGATAATTATCAAAAGCAGTTTTACCGCAACGACAAAGAAGCCAACCTTTGGTGGCGCTCAACTCACCCACATGATGCCCACTGGAATGCCGAATTTATTCGCCAAACGGAATTCAGACAATCGCAGCCACAAGAAGCGTTTGTTTTGCGCGTCGAAGATGAGGCGCTATGTTGGAGCCAACTTGATACCAGCAAAAAACCGTATTGTTACGTCAGCAAAGAAACGCGTTTTACACAAGATAACCCCCCTTTAGCACAAGGGTGTCATTGGTGGTTTTCACACAGTGTGCTCGATACTTACCAGCATTACGCTAATGCACTTAATTCAACCTTACAACGGGCCAGTGAACAACTCGGCGAAGTGAGTTTGCGGGCAGAACAAAATGAACAATCTATTACCTGGAGTTGGCACCCACAACTGGGTATTTATCAGGATATAACAACGAAGGAAGACGAATGGACAACACCTTGAGCGATGCCATTGCCGATTATATCGAGCAACGCAAGCAAACTAAGCTCGAGCCACTTTTAAAAGCCTTAAACAAAGTGCTCGATAAAAGCGACGATCCGGTTGAGATAGCAAAAGCTAAAGCCGATTATGCAGAGCAAGCAACGCCAATTGAAGAGGCGTTTAAACCTGCTATCTGGTTAACTGATGCAGCAAAACGTGCCAAGCAAATCAGTTTGGCAACTCACGCTGCAAAATTTACTCACAGTGATGCTAAAGCTAGCAGCATATTAGTGACACAGTATGAGGTGAATAGCAGTTACGTAACAACAAGTTGCCTTAAAACAAAAACCATTGATGCGGTAGGTAATGCGGCTGCTCTTGATGTGGCAAAATTGTTAAAGATAGAAGTAAAAGGCGAAAGTTTAGTAACACAATTACAAGCGAATCACCTTAGTGCTTTAAAACCGTTTACCCAAGATGAGTGGTTGTTAAACGAATGGCAATCGGGCTTTAACGAAGCGCTGGGCGATGCAAAACTCGCCGGGCATACTTTAACCAAGCAGCTTTATTACCCAGTGAAGCAAGGTAACCAAGATGCACAGGCATATCACTTATTAGTGCCATTAACCTCTTCAGCGCTTGCCCATAAACTGCATAATGCAATTACTCAAACCCGTTTTGGCGATGAAGCTAAAGCAATAAAAGAAGCGCGTAAAAAAGGGCATTATCACCCACAAGATTCTGTCAGTTTTGTCGCGACTGCTATTCAGAATTTTGGAGGCTCAAAGCCACAAAATATCTCGCAGTTAAATAGCGAGCGTTATGGGCAAAGTTTTTTACTCAATTGTGCGCCGCCTACGTACCAAGCCCAGATCACATCACCAGCGCAACACACTAGCTTTTTTAATCGAGAGTTCAGTTATCAAACTGCGCAACACATTAAAGAGTTTAAAGCATTTTTAGCCAACTCAAAGGACAGTGACCGTAACTTTAAAACCCGTTACAAGCGTGACTTCTGGTACACACAGCCCATATTAGACACCATGTTTGAACGTGCTGCTTTACTACAAAACCAAACCGAAATAACAGGCTGGTCGACAGAGCCTTCAGCCAAAATGAAAAAAGCACATCGTTTGTGGCTTGATGTATTTAATCGTCACCCTGCGTTTCAAGCAGAGCGCGAAAAAGGTGAATGGTTAGAGGAAGTTGCCAACGATTTTGCCACTTGGTTGCTGAGAAAGTTAGAAAACAAAGATGTCTATATCCTAGGAGACAAAGAGCATCACTACTTCAAAAAATTGTGTTTTCAGCAGTTAAAAGCGTTTGAACGGCACACGCCAAAATGGGGAGGTCAATAAAATGAGCCAATATGTATTAATCAAAAAGCTCAATGTGCAAAACGCTAACGCCATTGCAGGGCTTACCTATGGTTTTCCAGCAATCACCAACTTTTTAGGTTTCGCACATGCCCTTTCTAGGAAGTTACCGTCAATCTTGAATGTTCATTTAGGTGGTGTCGTGGTAGTGAGTCACAAAAATCAAGTCCATGCTCGTCAACCCAAAGGGTGGGGAGATTTTGTTTTTGCACTAACACGTAACCCGCTTTCTCACCAAGGTAAAACGGCCCCGATTAATGAAGAAGGCCGCATGAACATGCAAGTGTCTTTATTGGTTGAAGTCAAAGGGCTAGTGGCAGGCGACACACTCACAGAAGCCGAGCTTAAAGCTCAGCTTAATCAGTTGATCCCAACCTTAAGGTTGGCAGGTGGGCAAATACTCGGCTTTGAATCTTGCGAGCTGTTAAATACCGAAGAAAAGCAAGCCTATGCAGTGCGCCGTTTAATGCCGGGGTTTGTGCTTATCGATCGCCATGACTATCTTGCTGAGCACTATGAGCAATTAAAAGCGGAACAAGATGATGCTTGTTTATTCGATGCATGGTGCGATTTTGCTCAGTTAACCTATCGTGCCAGTCAAACTGAATCCGAACAATTTGAAGAAAATCGCGATATAGAGGCGACAGCTATCAAAGCGCAATGGAGCTATGTAGCCAAGCCAAAGCCGGGCTATCTAGTACCAATTGCTACAGGATATTGTGCCATTTCCCCCTTATATGCATCTGGCGAAGTGGCCAACGTCCGAGACAACACTGTACCTGTGACTTTTGCTGAAACAACATACAGTGTGGGGGAGTGGCTAAGCGTACACCGCCTGCAAAGCATCGAAACTGCACTATGGCATTACGTGGACAATCACCCTTGGTACATTGCGACCACAAATAACTTTATACAACCCATCATTGAGCCTGACTTCATCGATAGCGAAGCGGCGTTTAACCCAGATGATTTTTAAGAATATGGAGATTTAACTATGGCAGACGTAAAACTAACAACGCCTTCGGTATTGGCTTTTGAAGCGAAATTACTCCCTTCTGATGCACTAATGTTTGCGGGCAATATGAATGAAGCCACTTGGCTGCCTATTCTCGTGGGTGAAAAAGCCGTTCGAGGCACGATTTCTAACCGTCTAAAGGCGGCAACGGCCAATGACCCTGCAAAATTAGATGCCGAAGTATCAAAAGCGAATTTACAAACCGTTGATGTCGCCGCATTACCTCATAATTGCGACACGCTTAAATTAGTTTTCACCCTACGTATATTAAGTGGTTTACATGTGCCGTCTACCTGTAATAACCCTGCTTACCAAGCGGCACTCGGTGAGATCGTAAAGCAGTACCAAATAGAAACGGAATTTAAAGAGCTGGCAAAGCGCTATGCCCACAATATCGCAAATGGGCGCTTTTTATGGCGTAATCGCGTTGGCGCTGAGCAAGTTAAAGTTGTCGTGAGCGTGGGTGAAAAGCAATTTAGCTTCGATAGCTACGAGTTTAGTTTAAGAGACTTTGACAGCGGTGAAAAACTGAACGAGTTAGCTCAAATTATTCAGCAAGGTTTGATTGAGCGTCATGCATTGATCAAAGTCGAGGCTTATAGCCAATTAGGGCAAGGTCAAACGGTTTTCCCTTCACAAGAGTTAGTAATGGGGGCAGGTAAAGGTGATAAGAGCAAGTTTTTATATCAACTTGACGGTCAGGCAGCAATGCACTCGCAAAAAATTGGCAATGCCCTAAGAACCATTGATACATGGCATCCGCAAGCTGATGAAATAGGCGCGATTGCCGTAGAACCTTACGGCTCAGTCACGAATCGTGGCGCAGCATATCGCCAGCCAAAGGAAAAAACGGATTTTTATAACTTGTTAGATGCGTGGCTACTAAAAGGGAAAACACCATCGTTGGAGTCGCAACATTATGTCATGGCGATGTTGATCCGCGGTGGTGTGTTTGGTGAATAAGGAGTTGTCATGAACTACTACCAAGAGATCACTCTATTGCCAGATGCCGACATTGCCTTGGGCTTTCTCTGGCAAAACGTCTTTCAACAGGTGCATATTGCTTTGGTGGAGCACAAAGTGGCTAGTAACCAATCTTTGGTTGCGGTCGGTTTTCCTGATTATCGTCAAGCGCAGTTTCCGCTTGGCAGTAAGTTGCGTCTCTTTGCAAAAGAGCAAGCGACATTGGAAAAGTTGGATATCCACCGCTGGCTAACTCGGCTAGAAGACTATGTGCACATCAAAGGGGTCAAACCCGTACCAAACGATGTGACTTACGTAAGCTTTGTACGCAAGCAGGTGAAATCGCCCGAACGAATAGAGCGGGATATGCAGCAAAAAGCCGAACTATGGGCAGCAAAATCCGGTAAACCGCTGGTGGAATGTTTAGCGGATTTGCAACAAAGCAAGCCGAAAGCTTTGTGCTCCTTGCCCTTTATTTACTTGCATAGCCAGCAAACCAAGCAACGCTCACCAGAAAGAAACAGCAAGTTTCCGCTGTTTATTCAGATGCAGCAGCAAAGTACATCACAAGATGGGAGCTTCGATTGCTATGGTTTGAGCAGCAAAACGCATGGGCAGTCAGTATTGGCGACCGTACCGCACTTTTAAATTGAACGAAAAAAGGTAGTTTTACCCTTTATTTTTACTCTTTAAAAATGTGCTTTAAATACAAATGGTTGCAGCAGGCGGTTTTTAACAAGGTAAAATGACAATTTTTATCCTAATAGCCTGTTGCAGCTTATTTTTATTGGTTTATTCTATTGTTCACTGCCGCACAGGCAGCTTAGAAATTCAGCGTCATTGTGGGTATGGCTAATCACTGGTTCACTGCCGCACAGGCAGCTTAGAAATAACCCTGCCGAACGGAAATTATCCCTATAGAGTTCACTGCCGCACAGGCAGCTTAGAAAAGGGACAAACCAAGCATCATTAATCGAAAATTGTTCACTGCCGCACAGGCAGCTTAGAAAAAACCCAGAACACTTTGAAGAAGGCCATACAAGTTCACTGCCGCACAGGCAGCTTAGAAATATAGACTCCATCAGTGGCGGCTGCGTCAGATGTTCACTGCCGCACAGGCAGCTTAGAAATTGATAGCGGATTTAGTTGGATCGTCCAAATAGTTCACTGCCGCACAGGCAGCTTAGAAACCGTTGCGCCTGTTGTATGGCCTTCTTCAAAGGTTCACTGCCGCACAGGCAGCTTAGAAAATTTACCTGACGAGATTGGATCATTACCTTTGGTTCACTGCCGCACAGGCAGCTTAGAAATGCGATAAATATTGCTCGGGAATGGTTTTAATGTTCACTGCCGCACAGGCAGCTTAGAAAATAGCCGACGAACGATTGCCAGCTCGCGTATTGTTCACTGCCGCACAGGCAGCTTAGAAATTTCAGTTGTGCCGGGGCCTCGGCTGTGCCTAGTTCACTGCCGCACAGGCAGCTTAGAAATTATCGATGGAGCTACAGACCAAGGCCAATTTGTTCACTGCCGCACAGGCAGCTTAGAAAAATAACCATTACTAGGAGGTGAAAGCCTCCTTTGTTCACTGCCGCACAGGCAGCTTAGAAATGCTACGCCGTTGTTGTTGATTAATCCTGATTGTTCACTGCCGCACAGGCAGCTTAGAAAAGATAGCTCTGTCGTTGTGTCTCTTAGTGGAAGTTCACTGCCGCACAGGCAGCTTAGAAATAAGATAAAGAACGCACCATCAAGCTCAGTCTGTTCACTGCCGCACAGGCAGCTTAGAAAAGTTGGTGAAAAACCAACGTCCGGCATCGTTCGTTCACTGCCGCACAGGCAGCTTAGAAATTCTGGTGCTCCCTTGATCGCTCTGTATCCAGGTTCACTGCCGCACAGGCAGCTTAGAAAACATAGCATCACGAAACTCTGCTTCGTTAGCGGTTCACTGCCGCACAGGCAGCTTAGAAAAAGAGTCTGGTTCTTTGAAAGAACGTCCTTATGTTCACTGCCGCACAGGCAGCTTAGAAAGTACATTCTTATGATTTCGTCGAATGATTCATGTTCACTGCCGCACAGGCAGCTTAGAAAAGAAGAGTTCTCAACTCAAGGATTTACTAACTGTTCACTGCCGCACAGGCAGCTTAGAAATGGTATGATTGCGGCTTACATCATTTCAATGAGTTCACTGCCGCACAGGCAGCTTAGAAATGAAGGTCAGCAGCAGATGATTGACAAGGTTCGTTCACTGCCGCACAGGCAGCTTAGAAAAGTGACGTTACGGATTTCTAGGTCTTTATCAAGTTCACTGCCGCACAGGCAGCTTAGAAAGGAATCAATAAGCTTCAAGCAGTTCTGCGAAGGTTCACTGCCGCACAGGCAGCTTAGAAAGATAACTGTATCAACTGAAGCTCGTACAGTTCGTTCACTGCCGCACAGGCAGCTTAGAAAACGCAGTTAAAAACAGTAGTCACAAGAAAAGAGTTCACTGCCGCACAGGCAGCTTAGAAAATCCAAGTATGCCAGTTACATCACGTATTGGTGTTCACTGCCGCACAGGCAGCTTAGAAATTCCAGACGGAAAGGCAGCAGCTAACATTTCAGTTCACTGCCGCACAGGCAGCTTAGAAAGCTATATTGGCGCATCAATGGAACGTTTTCACGTTCACTGCCGCACAGGCAGCTTAGAAATTATGGATTCTGGTTATTCAATTGATGAAATCGTTCACTGCCGCACAGGCAGCTTAGAAAATCCGCATGCGTTAACTATGACGAATTTTCCAGTTCACTGCCGCACAGGCAGCTTAGAAATTACCACCGCAAAACGGACACGGTTTTAATTCGTTCACTGCCGCACAGGCAGCTTAGAAACCAATCACATGTTTAATCTTATCCAACAAATAGTTCACTGCCGCACAGGCAGCTTAGAAAGTACACGATAATCTCGTTTGTCGCTGGAATACGTTCACTGCCGCACAGGCAGCTTAGAAAGTCCGTAATGTCGCGGAAATACTCAGCGTAAAGTTCACTGCCGCACAGGCAGCTTAGAAATAAAATCATGGGTAAAAACAATGCGAGCAGATGTTCACTGCCGCACAGGCAGCTTAGAAAGCTAACCGTGTCTTATGATAGGATTGACGACTGTTCACTGCCGCACAGGCAGCTTAGAAATGTTAGCATTCCTAGTTGTTTTTTCATTTAGTGTTCACTGCCGTATAGGCAGCTTAGAAACCTAGTGATCAAATATGAGACGGATGGAGCTAGCGAAACACGCCAATCTGACCTAAGAAATAGGTATCTCTGCCTACTTTTTTGAGTTTGGAGTATGACAGAGAAAGAGAAGTACATTCACAAATAGTTAATATTGTTATAATTCTGATACCTATACAAATCAGGTTGTCAGCGATGTTGGCAGCCTAATTCACGATGAATGTTATTGACTAGCTAGTTGCACAAATGGAAAAGTTCCCCTTCGAAGCCTCTTCGATATGGTTACTCCACCAACTTAGCATTTCTCGACGTTGATTAAGATATAATGCCCGGTTGTAAATACCTCGAACCTGGTTTTTGTCCACGTGAGCTAGTGCTAGTTCAATTACGTCATTATGAAAGAGTTTAGTTTCATTTAGCGTAGTGCTAGCCAGAGCTCTTAGACCATGGGAAACCAAACGGTCTTTAAGGCCCATACGTTTAAGGGCGATGTTAGCAGTTTGGCTGTTACTCGGCCTCATCGGGTCTTTATAGGAAGCGAATATGTATTCGCTTCCACCATTTATTTTTTTCATCTCATTCAACAGATTTAAAGTCTGCGGGGTTAGAGGCACTAGGTGATCCCTTCTTTTTTTCATTCTATCTGCTGGAATAACCCATAGATTTTCATCCCAATCAATTTCGTCCCAACGAGCTTGCGCTGTCTCAATAGGTCGGGTCATGGTATGCAGTTGCCATTCAATCATACATCGAGTGGTATACATGATACTGGCCCGTCCTAGGGTTCTCATTAACTCAGGAAGTTCGTCGGTACTTATTGATTTCATATTGGTGACGGTAGGTTTCAAGAACGCAGAACTGATTTTGGCTAAAGGGTTGTACTCAATAAGTCCCTTATTCTGAGCAAAACTCATAATTTCGTTCACACGTTGGCAGATCCTTTTCAGTGTTTCTATCGCACCTAGAGCCTTCTTTCGTGCATTTGTTAGGAAAAGGCTAGGGTAACTACCAAACGTCATGTTGGCGCGTTTACCGTTATGTAGACATGTATAGTTGAATAACCACGTTTTTGTACCTATTTGTGTACCTAAACTTCTAAGCCAGTACGAGTCAGGAAAAGACGTTAAGAGAACGCAATCCCTTGAAATAGCTAGCTTTAGATACAAAAAAAGACGTCCTAGGACGTCTTTCTTCTTGAATTTGGCTCCCCCTGCGGGACTCGAACCTGCGACATACGGATTAACAGTCCGCCGTTCTACCAACTGAACTAAGGGGGAATTGCATTTTGCGCTGCGAATGTTAGCGAGCACCTATTCAGGTGTCAACTATCAAACGGCAAAATAAGTGAATTAAAATGTAGAAAAAAGTCTTTACTTTTCTGTAGCCCTTATCCACCAAGGGCTATATTTACTTATCCACCAAAATTGTGGATAAGTGTGTGTGTTAAATTTGAGTAAGTCAGATTTATGCAAACTTGATGGAATTGATACTCAAAGAACACGGGATCTAATCGCTTGCTAAATAAGGACTTTTAGAATTTATTCACTTAGATTACCGACGTGAAAATCTCGGCTGTAATTGTGGATTGAATGCAAAAATGACGAAAAATGTGAATAAGCTGTGAGTATTTATTCGGGGTTTTTAGAGGGAGATCTCTAGCAGGGCGAAGAATAATATCAGGATTGAAGTGAATGATCTAGCCATAAGGTACGACTTTAAGCAAAACAGCGATTAATTTTATAATCGGCTCTTGAGTCTGTATATATATACAGACACAATAGAAGCCTTCCCTCAGCCAAGGACAGAGATGCGTCATGAGTAAAGTATTTGATTTAGTGTCTGATTATCAGCCTTCTGGTGATCAGCCGACTGCGATCAGCCAGTTGCTAGATGGGCTAGATGCGGGTTTAGCTCACCAAACTTTGCTGGGTGTGACAGGGTCGGGTAAGACATTTACGTTAGCTAATGTTATTGCGACGGCGCAACGTCCCGCTATTTTACTTGCCCCGAATAAAACGTTGGCCGCCCAGTTGTATGGCGAAATGAAATCCTTTTTCCCTAACAATGCTGTTGAGTTCTTTGTCTCTTACTACGATTATTACCAGCCAGAGGCTTACGTTCCAACGACAGATACGTTTATTGAAAAAGATGCTTCCGTCAATGCTCATATTGAGCAGATGCGTCTCTCAGCAACAAAAGCGCTGTTAGAGCGTAAAGATGCCATCATTGTAGCATCAGTCTCTGCGATCTATGGTTTGGGTGATCCTGAGTCTTATCTAAAGATGATGCTTCACATTCGTCGTGGAGACATGATGGATCAGAGGGATATCCTGCGTCGTTTAGCGGAGCTTCAGTACAGTCGTAATGATGTCGCATTTGAGCGAGGTCAGTTTCGAGTCCGTGGGGAAGTGATTGATATTTTTCCGGCAGAATCGGATCAGGACGCAGTGCGTATCGAGATGTTTGATGACGAGATTGACTGTATCAGTGTCTTCGACCCGCTTACTGGGGCGGTCAAGCAACGTGACTTAGCGCGATATACCATCTATCCCAAAACCCACTATGTTACGCCGAGAGATCGAATTCTTGATGCCATCGAAGAGATTAAGGTCGAGCTGGAAGGGCGCAAAAAATATTTACTGGAAAATAATAAATTGCTAGAAGAGCAGCGTATTTCCCAGCGTACCCAGTTTGACATTGAGATGATGAATGAGCTTGGGTTTTGCTCAGGTATCGAAAACTATTCCCGTTATCTTAGTGGCCGCAAAGAAGGCGAGCCGCCTCCGACGCTCTTTGACTACTTACCTCACGATGGCCTGCTCATCATTGATGAGTCCCATGTGACTGTGCCGCAAATAGGCGCAATGTTTAAAGGTGATCGCTCTAGAAAAGAAACGCTGGTGGAATTTGGCTTTCGTTTACCTTCCGCACTGGACAACCGCCCACTGAAGTTTGAAGAGTTTGAATCTTTGGCTCCCCAAACTATCTTTGTTTCTGCGACTCCTGGTAACTATGAGCTGGAGAAGTCGGATGGCGAAGTGGCCGATCAGGTAGTGCGTCCAACGGGTTTGCTTGATCCCGAGTTGGAGGTTCGTCCGGTTGTAACTCAGGTTGATGATCTTCTCTCAGAAATTCGTATTCGTTCGGCCAAGGATGAACGAGTACTTGTGACGACGTTAACTAAACGTATGGCTGAGGATCTCACAGAGTACCTCACTGAGCATGATGTAAAGGTTCGCTACCTTCACTCAGATATTGATACTGTAGAACGGGTAGAAATCATTCGTGATTTACGTCTTGGTGAGTTTGATGTGCTTGTCGGTATCAACTTATTGCGAGAAGGTCTTGATATGCCTGAAGTCTCTTTAGTGGCGATTTTGGATGCGGACAAAGAAGGCTTCTTACGCTCCGAGCGCTCACTGATTCAGACCATAGGTCGTGCAGCGCGAAATGTTGCTGGCAAAGCGATTTTGTATGCGGACCGGATCACTAAATCGATGGAAAAGGCGATGGATGAGACCAACCGTCGTCGAGAGAAGCAGCAAGAGTACAACCAGAAAATGGGTATTGAGCCTCAAGCGCTTAAGCGTAATGTCAAAGACATTATGGAACTGGGTGATATTGCTAAGAGCAAGAAGCAGCGAGTGAGCAAAACCGTGCCGTTGTCTAAAGTGGCTGAGCCCTCACAAAGCTACGATGTAATGACACCTCAGCAGCTTGATAAAGAGATCGCGAAGCTCGAAGCGCAGATGTATCAACATGCTCAAGATCTGGAGTTTGAACTGGCGGCGGAGAAGCGTGATCAGATAGATCGGTTAAGACAAAAGTTTATTACTAACAGCTAATTGGTTGGTGCAGGACTAAAAAAATAGCCAATAGAAATCTTTAATCTATTGGCTGTAATTTGTGAATATAAAATTCACTAACAACGTCAGTTGGCTAGGTGACCCGTTAGGGTCATTGAAATTGATAGCATATAGTGTGCCAAAATTTTTGCGGTCAAAATGAGCCATATTTCACTCAAATAGGTCATTTTTGGGTATTTGAATTGCAAATTGCAAAGCGCAATGCAATGATTGTACAAGATGCAAACAAACCATTGGCTAGGTTATGCAACATAATACTCAAACACAAAAATCAAAATATCTGCTTATGGTAGAGGATACGGCTTCCGTGGCTGCACTCTACCGCTCATATCTTACTCCACTTCAGATCGACATCAACATCGTCGGCACTGGGCGTGATGCTATCGAAAGTCTCAACTTTCGAACCCCTGATTTGATCCTTCTTGACCTACGTTTGCCTGATATGACAGGCATGGATGTACTTCATGCGGTCAAAGAGAAGAACCCAGATGTTCCAGTTATCTTTATGACTGCACACGGTTCAATTGATACTGCGGTTGAAGCAATGCGCCATGGCGCTCAGGATTTTTTGATTAAGCCCTGTGAAGCGGACCGTTTGCGTGTCACCGTGAACAATGCTTTACGCAAAGCGAATAAGTTAAAGAACGAAGGTGACAGTCTTTCAAGCCAAGGTTATCAAGGTTTTATTGGCAGTAGCCAAACCATGCAAGCGGTCTATCGAACCATAGATTCCGCAGCGGCGAGTAAGGCGAGCATCTTTATTACTGGCGAAAGTGGCACCGGTAAAGAAGTGTGTGCAGAAGCGATTCACGCGACAAGTAAACGTGGGGATAAACCTTTTATAGCGATTAACTGTGCTGCAATCCCGAAAGATCTGATTGAAAGTGAGTTGTTTGGTCATGTTAAAGGGGCATTTACTGGTGCTGCGACTGACCGACAAGGTGCGGCTGAGTTGGCAGATGGAGGTACGCTATTCCTCGATGAGTTGTGTGAGATGGATCTAGAGTTGCAAACGAAACTGTTGAGATTCATCCAGACAGGTACCTTCCAAAAGGTCGGATCCTCTAAGATGAAAAGTGTCGATGTACGTTTTGTATGCGCAACGAACCGCGACCCTTGGAAAGAGGTGGAGGAAGGGCGTTTTCGCGAAGACTTGTACTACCGCCTCTACGTTATCCCACTTCATCTACCTCCTTTGAGAGAACGTGGTGATGATATCATTGAGATTGCGTACTCTCTATTGGGCTTTATGTCTAAAGAAGAGGGGAAAGATTTTGTCCGGTTAGCACCGGATGTTGTTGAACGTTTTGCTCGCTACGAATGGCCTGGTAACGTGCGTCAGTTACAGAACGTATTGCGCAACGTTGTAGTGCTCAACAACGGCAGGGAAATATTGTTAGAGATGTTGCCACCACCGTTGAATAAGCCTGCGACCAATGAGATTAGAGTCCCATTAGCTCAAAGCGAAACGGTCTCGGTACAAGATATCTTCCCTCTATGGTTGACCGAGAAAAATGCGATAGAGCAAGCCATTAAAGCGTGTGATGGCAATATTCCCAAAGCCGCTGGCTATTTAGATGTCAGTCCGTCGACTATCTACCGTAAGCTACAGGCTTGGAACGCGAAGGAAGTGCAATAGTGGATATTTTGAACCAAAGTAAGATTGACAGGCTGGCGAGTGAGATTGGCCCTGAAAACGTGCCAGTGTTGCTAGAGATATTTTTGAACGAGCTTGCTATGTATATTGAGACCTTATCTCAACAAGAAGGAGAAGGGCAGCAGGCGTATCTCAAGGAAATCAGCCACGCTTTAAAGAGCAGCGCCGCAAGTTTTGGGGCAGAAGCGTTGTGTGCTTACTCGATTGAACTTGATGCGCGAGGAAAGACGGGCGCGACGCTTGAGCTTGCTGATCACAAAGACAAAATGTTATCTCTGCTCAATCAAACTGAGCAGAGATACCAACAATTACTCACACAGTAAGTACTCTATTGCTTGCTGGAGTTTGCTTCGATCATGGCGCCAATCACGGTTTGGTGATGCTAACGGCGTCGTGATGCAGTTCCACTCTTCAAGTTCTGGATGAGGCTCTTCACCCAGCACTACGTCAATTCGTCGGCCTTGGCATGAGCGCTCACACCATTCGAGCTTCTCTTGAAGTGTCATTTTTCCTGCAGGGCCGTGTTCGGCAGAGAGGTTTTCTACGAAGACCAATTTTGCCTTACGGTTATTGGCAATAGCACGACCAATCTCCGGCAGCAGTAATGGCGGCATGATACTGGTCAAAAAGCTACCTGGGCCGAGAATAATAGCATCGGCCTGTTCGAGTGCGATAACACCTTCTTTTGTGGCGGGCACTTCGGGTTCCAAATCCAGCCTGAGAAGTTTATCCGGCATCTCGTCAACACTGGTTTCTCCGGTCACCCAACGACCGTTTGGTGCCAATGCCTTTAGATCTGAAGGATGTTCCGACATAGGAATGATATTCACATCGACTTTCAGCATATTGCGTATAAGATTTGTGGCGTCTAATGGACGAACGGAAAGGTTGTCAAGTGCCGTTAGCATCAGGTTGCCGAGATTATGGCCATCGAGTTCGCCCGCGCCTTTAAATCGATATTCAAACATCATTGAACTGATGGAAGGATCGGTAATCAACTGGTTGATACAGTTACGTGTATCTCCCCAAGCTATTCCTCCCTGACAATGGCGGATCCGCCCTGTCGAACCACCATTATCTGTGGTTGCAACGATACCCGTGGCGTTGCTGCCAAAATCTTTTAGCGCCGCAAGCATGCGACCAAGGCCATGGCCTCCACCGACTGCGACGACTTTCTTGCTAGCGTAAACTGTCATGCTGAGCTTCTATTTTATTCATAACCAACTACAATTTAGATTATTGCATTAACATCAAATACTCAATAATAGGTAATTTGGGCTCTAAGCATGATTTTTTCGTTTAGAGGGTAGAATCACGTACAATTATTAGGTATTTTAATGGAAAGCTACTACCCAATATAGGGGTAGTTGCCATAACTCCGAGCTCACAAGGCTAAGTTCATACTGAATAAGCGTTTTGAGCCAGTGACGCGTTGTCACAAGGGCATAATTGGAAATGATTATGCCTCCCGTGTTTGGAAAGGTGTTCCGTGGCGCAACAATTCGAAGATAGATTTCATCGCAAGTTTTACTACTTGCGTCTTTCTGTTACAGATGTCTGTAACTTTAAATGCACATACTGCCTGCCTGATGGTTATCAACCTTCTGGGCAAAAAAACTCGTCTTTTCTAGCCTTACCAGAGATTAAGCGTGCCGTACGCGCGTTTGCTGATTGTGGCACGTCAAAAGTTCGTATCACTGGTGGTGAGCCGAGCTTACGCAAAGATTTCACCGACATAATTCATACCATCGCCTCGACTGACGGTATTCAAAAAGTTGCAACTACGACCAATGGCTATCGTATGGAGAAGCAGGTCGCTGAATGGAAGCAAGCTGGTCTTACTCACGTCAATGTGAGTGTTGATAGCTTAGATCCTCGTATGTTTCATCAGATCACAGGTGAGAACAAGTTCACTCAGGTTATGGCAGGAATTGATCGAGCGTTTGAAGTGGGCTATGAGCAGGTCAAAGTAAATGTTGTGTTGATGAAAGATCTCAATGCTCACGAGTTACCTGCCTTTCTAAACTGGATTAAAGACAGACCGATTCAATTACGTTTTATCGAATTAATGAAAACCGGTGAAATGGATGAATTATTTAAGCGCCACCATGTTTCAGGCGTTGCGATTCGTAATCAACTGATTGCAAATGGTTGGTTACTTAAAGTCCGTGATAAAAACGATGGTCCGGCGCAAGTCTTTGTCCACCCTGATTACCAAGGCGAAATCGGCTTGATTATGCCGTATGAAAAAGATTTTTGTGAAAGCTGTAATCGTTTGCGAGTATCGGCAACGGGTAAGCTTCACTTGTGTCTATTTGGTGATCATGGCATCGAGTTACGCGACTTGCTTCAGCAAGATACGCAAGAAACCGAGCTAATTGAACGAATTCAAGCACAGCTGCAAACCAAGTCGGTCAGCCACTTCCTTCACGATGGAAATTCAGGTATGACTCCGCACTTGGCCTCAATTGGCGGCTAATACACATCAACAAACATATAACGCACTTCAGTGACAGCAGGGTGCGAACATTACTTTGAAAAATATAGGTGAACAAATGGGTCACGCAGAAAGCAAATTCCAACCAGCAAACATTGCAGTTTTAACCGTTTCAGATACTCGTACTGAAGAAAACGATACGTCAGGCGGCTTCTTAGTTGAAAACGCTAAAGAAGCAGGTCATAACGTGGTTGATAAGCAGATTGTTATCGATGATATGTACAAAATCCGCGCTATCGTTTCACAGTGGATTGCGGATGAAAATGTTCAAGCGATTATGATTACTGGTGGTACAGGCTTTACTTCTCGTGACAGTACACCAGAAGCACTGAAGCCATTATTCGACAAAGAAGTTGAAGGCTTTGGTGAATTGTTCCGTATGGTTTCATACGAAGAGATTGGCACGTCAACCATTCAATCACGCGCGATCGCCGGTTTTGCTAACCACACGGTTATTTTTGCGATGCCTGGTTCGACAGGCGCTTGCCGCACGGGTTGGACTAAGATCATCAAGCAGCAGCTAGATGCTAGCCACCGTCCTTGTAACTTTATGCCTCACCTATCGGTATAATTTTTGGAGCGAACAATGAGCGAGTTGACTCATATTAACGCTTCCGGTGAAGCAAACATGGTTGATGTATCGGCTAAGGCAGAAACAGTGCGTGAAGCTCGTGCAGAAGCTTTTGTCCACATGGCCGCTGAAACTCTAGAGCTGATTGTCTCTGGTCAACATCATAAAGGTGATGTATTTGCTACGGCGCGAATCGCAGGGATTCAAGCAGCGAAGAAAACGTGGGATCTTATTCCACTGTGCCACCCTCTATTGCTTTCTAAGGTTGAAGTACAGCTAGAAGCGGTTGAAGCAGAAAATATGGTACGAATTGAATCTGTATGTAAGTTGTCAGGCAAAACTGGCGTTGAGATGGAAGCGTTGACTGCTGCATCTGTCGCGGCACTGACGATTTACGACATGTGTAAAGCGGTGCAGAAAGACATGGTCATTGGACAGGTTCGCTTACTGGAAAAAACAGGTGGCAAATCGGGTCACTTTAAGGTGGAACAATGATTAAAGTTCTTTTTTTTGCACAGACGCGTGAACTTGTTGGCAAGGATGAACTCGAGCTAGAGGGTGACTTTGCTACTGTTGAAGCCATTCGCGCGCATCTCGTTCAGCAAGAAGGTAAGTGGGACTTAGCTCTGGAGCCGGGTAAACTGCTGGCCGCGGTTAATCAATCGATTGTACCTTTGGATCATCCGACTCAATCTGGTGACGAAGTGGCCTTCTTCCCGCCAGTTACTGGGGGATAAACATGGACAGTCGTGTATCGGTTCAGTTTGAAGATTTTTCTCTCAGTGATGAATATCAGGCGTTATCGGATGGTACTTCAGCTGGTGCTGTGGTGACGTTTGTTGGTAAGGTTCGTGATATAAACTTGGGCGATAATGTTACTGGCTTATCGCTCGAGCATTATCCTGGTATGACTGAAAAGGCACTAGGTGAAATCTGTGATGAAGCAGAGCGACGTTGGCCACTTTTAAATATCCGAGTCATCCACCGTGTTGGAGATTTGGATATCGGTGATCAAATCGTGTTTGTTGGTGTGTCGAGCGCGCACCGTGGAGCGGCCTTAGATGCGTGTGAGTTTGTGATGGATTATCTTAAAACCAAAGCCCCCTTTTGGAAAAAAGAACGCACCACAGATACCACGCGTTGGGTCGAGTCAAGAGACTCTGACGCCAAAGCTGCTGAACGCTGGCAGCAGAAATAGTGACAGAGCGAGTTGCGAGAATGAAAGCTTCCTTAGGGAAGCTTTTTTATTGTTTATTACAACAGCGAAAGAGTCTCTCTGGCAAGATCTGAAACTGTGGTTGTTGGATTATATTTTTTCTAGTCATAGCATGTCATTTGCAGGGCATTTGATAGGCGGATGGCGAGCGAATACGGATGTTCAGAAGCATTGTAAGTGGTGGCGTGAGGTTTAATAGACGTAGCCTATTGCAAAAATTGTTGATTTCCATTTAGTAAAATCAAGAAATTAGACAACAATTACAATATACAGCAAAGCTTGCACGCAAGGAGACACAGATGGAATCATTAAAAGTAAAAGACTACATGACCCTGCAAGCGGTAACCTTTACCCCAGAGATGTCATTGACGGCAGCTCTCGACAAGGTAATGAATTCACGCTATCTAGGTGGTCCAGTTATTAACGAGCAGAAAGAGGTCATCGGTTTTCTTTCTGGGCAAGATCTACTCGATAAACTCATTAATGTGAGTTACTACTGTCAGGACAGTCACATTGTTGCAGATTGTATGCATCGCGAAGTGCTATCCGTTACGTCTGATACATCGATTATTGAGTTGGCAGAGATGATGAAGGTAGGGCGTCCGAAAGTCTATCCTGTCATTGACGCGGGTAAACTGGTCGGCATCATTACGCGACGAGATGTGCTCAGAGCGATAGGCAAAAATATTGAGGATTGCTTTAAACATCCTGTATAACAGTTAGAACATGAAAATAATAAGAGGTGCCACGTGCACCTCTTGTTGTTTTTCCATCAAGCTCAAAAGGGAAGCGAATGTCCGATCAGAGTGCTAAGTTTGTTCAGGGGTCAACCATGCGTCACATACTCGTGATGTCGGGGCTGGCGCAGGCATCCGTTTTCGCTCAATTTACTGTGCTGTTTTTCTCAATCTTGGTAAAGCAACGTTGGGGACGCTGCCCTTTGTCCACTTGGGGGCAATGTGGTTTGGTGCGCTGGGCGTACTTTATGGTCAAGCGCTTAGCACGGTTGTTTTTGGTTTGATCGCCATCGTGGTGCTTCGTAAGCATATTAATGATTTGATGCGTTCGGCGTGTCTTGAACATGCGACCTCTGATCCCGCTATTACCAGTGTGAACAGCCAGCCTTTCTGTAGTCATGATGCTGTGCTCATTGATGATGTTGCCGCAACCACAGATGTTACACAACAAAATCGAGAAAAAGGTTGACCTTGGAGCTAGCTCTAAGGTTTACACTTCGAGTGTACAGTGAACGGAGATAAACATATGTGCACAAAACACAAAGCATGCCAATCAACCAAAATGGCACCAGTTCCAAGCCAATCTGGTTCTTGCGCTAGCCCAAATATTTCGTCAATTAAAATGGCCGGTGTCGAAACTACAGAAGCGGGCTGTTGCAGCTCGAACAGTTGTAGCAGCGGCTCAGACCCTAGTGAAGATGAGGGTGAGCCCAGTCTTTCTACACGTTTTACTCAAAGCTGGATAATTGAAGGGATGGATTGTCCATCTTGCGCAAGAAAAATTGAGACCGCAGTAAACCGAGTAAGTGGTGTTGCTGAAGCCAAGGTACTGTTTGCGACCGAAAAGCTCATCATTAAAACCGATAGCGCTAGTGTCATTCAGTTAGTTGAGCAAGCCGTCATTGATAGCGGATTTACATTTTCTAGCGCTAGCACGCGTGAAGACAAAAAACGTTCACAGGGCTGGAAGTCAGTATTTATTCAGAACAGTCAAATCATTGCGATAGCCTCTGCTATGGCGGTCGCCGCACTAATCAGCCCCTCATTTCCGCTCATCAGTGAGTGGATGTTTATCTTCACCTGTCTTGCAGGTCTTTATCCAATCAGTAAAAAGGCGATCGCCCTTGCTCGTTCGGGTACCCCTTTCGCTATTGAAACCCTGATGAGCGTTGCGGCACTTGGTGCTCTCTATTTGGGGGAGACTATCGAAGCGGCGATGGTATTACTCTTGTTTCTCATTGGCGAGCGGTTAGAAGCGTTTGCTGCCTCAAGGGCACGAAGTGGTGTGCAGGCATTGATGGAGCTAGTTCCTGAAAATGCAATCCAAATCATCGATGGTAAACGTGTTGAGGTATCAGCAAGTCAGTTGCTTCCTGGCGATGTGATTGAAGTGTCACCCGGTTCTCGTCTTCCTGCTGATGGCAAGTTATTGGCAGAGGTCGCTAGCTTCGATGAAAGTGCTTTAACAGGCGAATCTGTGCCTGTTGAACGATACCAAGATGAATCTGTCATGGCTGGCGCGGTTGTCGTGGATAAAGTTGTTCGACTGACCATTACCTCCAAACAGGGTGAAAACGCTATTGATCGTATTCTCCACCTCATCGAAGAGGCGGAATCGCGTAAAGCACCATTAGAACGTTTCTTGGATAAGTTCAGTCGTTGGTATACCCCTTTGATGATGTTGGTGTCACTACTTGTCATCATCACGCCTCCGCTTCTGTTTGCTCAACCTTGGGAAACTTGGGTCTATCGAGGTTTGGCATTACTGCTTATTGCCTGTCCCTGTGCTTTGGTTATATCTACACCGGCAGCGATTACGTCTGGGCTTGCGGCTGCAGCAAGGCGTGGGGCGTTGATCAAAGGTGGGGCAGCTTTAGAGCAGCTTGGAAAAATCGACACAGTCGCCTTCGATAAAACGGGTACCTTAACCAAAGGTAAACCAGAAGTGACCGATCTTATTGCCTTTGGTGAATGGACCGAAATGACCTTGATGGAGAAAATTGCTGCTATTGAAATCGGCTCAAGTCATCCATTGGCGGTGTCTCTAGTGAACAAAGCCAAACTCATGGGCATTGACATTCCCGAAGCCCAAGATAAGCAAGCTTTGGTTGGCAGTGGTGTTCGAGGTGTCGTTGATAATGTTGAATATCAGGTTACAGCACCAAGTAAAGTGACCCTTCCACTTAGTGAAAATTGGCTGACGCAGATTGAAGGGTTAGAGCAGCAAGGTAAAACCGTTGTGGTCGCGATTGAAAATCAAGCAAGAGTAATGGGGGTAATTGCGTGGCAAGATACCTTGCGAGATGATTCAGCACAAGCGGTTAAAGCGTTACAAAAATTGGGTGTTCGCTCTATCATGTTGACGGGTGACAACCCTCGTAGTGCACGGGCTATTAGCTCAATGATCGGTATTGACTACCAGGCTGGTCTGCTGCCACAAGATAAGGTGAGTTACGTTGAACAGCTATCGGCGGTCGATAATGTCGCTATGGTTGGAGACGGTATTAACGATGCTCCTGCGATGAAAGCGTCAAGTATTGGTATTGCCATGGGTGGTGGTACTGATGTAGCACTAGAAACGGCCGATGCAGCTTTGACTCATAACCGCTTGACTGAGCTTGCGGGAATGATTGAGTTATCGAGATCAACGTTAGGCATAATTCGTCAAAATATCGCTTTGGCACTCGGTTTAAAAGGTGTCTTCCTTATTACCAGCTTGCTCGGCTTAACGGGTTTGTGGGTGGCGGTACTGGCTGATAGTGGCGCGACAGCGATAGTGACACTCAATGCGTTGCGATTGCTAAAGTTTAAGTCCCAACTCGATTAGTGGATAGAACAATAAATAGCCCTTACATTTATGATGTAAGGGCTATTTTTTATGCAACTGACAAATTGGATTTACTAAAAATTGTGACCGAAAACGATTTTGTTTGCAATGTGCATTCTTGTTGCGATCGTTGTTGCGATCAGTGTCACTATAAAGCTCTTGGTAGTTGGTTACAGTATGTTCTGTACCCGATGAATTTATAGAGCGAATGGTAAAATTTAATCAACCAAATTTCGCCACAATAAGGAGTCCCCTATGTCTCAAGCTGTATTCCACCTTGGTGTTACTGAATCTGATCTCGCTGGCGCAACATTAGCGATCATTCCTGGTGACCCAGCACGCGTTCAAAAAATTGCAGAAGAAATGGAGAACCCAGTTTTCCTTGCTAGCCACCGTGAATACACACTTTACCGTGCAGAGCTTGATGGCAAGCCTGTTGTCGTATGTTCAACTGGTATTGGTGGCCCTTCTACTTCTATTGCAGTTGAAGAATTAGCGCAACTTGGCGTTCGTACCTTCCTACGCGTAGGCACGACTGGTGCAATTCAACCACACGTTAACGTGGGTGACATGATTGTCTCTACAGGTTCTGTTCGTCTTGATGGTGCAAGTTTGCACTTTGCTCCAATGGAATTTCCAGCGGTAGCAGACTTTGAAGTTGCGACAGCAATGAAAGCAGCGGTTGAAGAAAGTGGCGCTACGGTTCATATGGGTGTAACGGCATCAAGTGACACATTCTACCCAGGCCAAGAGCGTTACGATACTTTCTCTGGTCGTGTTGTTAAGCGCTTCCAAGGCTCTATGAAAGAGTGGCAAGAGATGGGCGTTCTCAACTTTGAAATGGAATCTGCAACACTTCTTACTATGTGTGCAAGTTCTGGTCTTAAAGCTGGCTGTGTAGCGGGTGTAATCATCAACCGCACTCAGAAAGAAATCCCGGATCATTCAACTCTAAAAGAGACAGAAGCTCGTTCAATCAAAGTGGTAGTTGAAGCTGCACGTAAGATGCTGTAAAGATTACAGTGACTGAATAGATAAGGCCCTGCGTTGATACGCAGGGCCTTTTTATTTATTTCGGATTATCGGTTACGCGCCGGATTTGTTTGTTTTTAACCAAGCAAGCGAGCTTGCTCAGCTGCTTCTTCATTAAGCAGAATGGTTTGTGCACGCTTGAAGAAGTTAAAGTCAGTTGCTGTGGCACTCGTGTAAGCGCCCATCATGCGGCTGACAATTAAGTCACCATTGCTCAGTTTTGGCAGCATGATGTTTTCCGCAATCACATCAATGCTATCGCATGTAGGGCCTGCAAGAATGCTCGGTAGCCACTCTCCATCCTGTTTTATCGTCGTGAGAGGGTATTTAGCATCATCAAACATCAAACCACTGAATGAACCGTAGATACCATCATCTAGGTAGTACCAAATCTGTCCATCACGCTCTGCTTGTCCCATCACTGATGCAACACCCGTCATTGCTTGAGCAACAATAAAGCGCCCTGGTTCGGCAATAACCTGAACCGTTTCTGGTAGCTGGTTTAAAGCCGCATTGATCGGCTGGCAAAACAGTTCAATCGGCATTACCTGAGTGTTATAACTCACAGGGAATCCGCCACCGATGTCAAGAGTACTTAACGCAGGTAAACCATGCTCAACAACTTGCTCCATTAGGTGCTTACAGGTGTCGATTGCGTCAACGTATTTCTGTGGATTCATGGTTTGTGACCCAACGTGGAACGAGAGCCCCTTAATACGAATATTCCACTCTTGAGCTTGCGCAATTAGCTCTAGCGCTTGTTGAGGAGTACAGCCAAACTTCTTCGAAAGATCTGCGAATGCTTCTGAGTTACGAAAGCTCAGGCGCACGAGCAATTCCACTTCGTCACGGTAGGCGATGAATTTTTCTAACTCGTTAATGTTGTCGACGACAAAAACACGGCAACCATACGCCAGTGCGTCACAAATATCACGGTCACGCTTGATTGGGTGAGTATGGATAGTACGCTCTGCTGGTACACCTTGCTCTGCCACTAGGTCAACTTCACCACTGGTTGCTAAGTCAAAACTGGCTCCTTCAGCCAATAGTGTCTGTACAACGGCTGGGTGTGGAAGTGGCTTAAGCGCAAAATGCAAAGTGACATTAGGTAGTGCGTTGCTTAGGGCACGATATTGTTGGCGAACAATATCACAATCTAGCAGCAGCAGTGGTGCGCCAAATTGCTCTACCGAGGATTGAATAAGTTGAGATTCTGGTGCAGATAGAGCACCAGCAGAATAAGATTGAAAATCTAAAACAGAGTGAGCAGCAGCCATAGCCAGTCTCCAACAAGTTATAGGCATGTTTCAATGTGATGACAAAGAAACATGGAGCGTCAAAAAATGCGCAAAGCGCAGTCAAAGTCACTCTTGGATAGTTGCTCTATCGCCTTGCCACAAATCTGCTGTGATGTACTCGGATTGGCTATCATCAAGAAGCAAAGTGATAGTAAAAGCATCAATCTTTGCAATCAATAGCTGGATGAACAAAAGAAAGTGAATAATTTTTGTTGTTACGACAGGGAATGTTTGTTTTGCAAGCAACTCTTCTCCACAAATGCTCTCCAAAAAGGGTACTCCCTCCACTAATGGCGACAAGTTCGATGTGGTCCATAAGATGATATGGGATACCATCAAGCTGTTTATTGGCCTTACGACAAGTCTTGAGGCGTTTGTCCTCTCAAGAAATAGAAATGGGTAGCGTGCTTGCTACCCATTGTTGAGTGTAGTGTTGAGGGCTTAGCACTTGGCGTTAACTAAATGCGATTTTAGGTAACGGCAGATAGAGACTTTCTGTCATGTCAGACAACATTTGGTCATACACTTGCGAGATAACCAAGGATATGTCTGTGGTTAGTTGGTAAAGCTCGTCACTGGTCATCTCTAGTGCATCATTGGCGTTGAGTTCTGTCAGTGTATGCATTGCCTTGGAACTCAATGGTGACGCAACAGAAAGCGGGCTAATCAATGAAAGTTGGCTCAGTTTGCGTCGAGTTTTATCACAGTAGTATTTCACTCGCATCATACCTTCAGGATGGTCAAGATCCTGAACTGATATTCTTAGTTGGGTGAGCGTCTCCATACTATCGAGTACCTGCTGCCAGTTCATATGATATTCGTCACTAATGTCTTCTCGGCCAGATTCAATCAGCCATGCAATCGCGATTTCATCCATTAAAAACATACAGTGGCGAATGGTTTTGCCGTGAATAATCTGATTCCGTGCCACTGTTCGGTATTGCCACTCTTGGTGCAGAGATTTGAGCTTTAATTGCAAAATTCGATACATTGGCTTGTTTTCGAACTGGGCTGTAGCGATAAGTGTATTGGAGTGGTCCATCATCGAATCGAAAATGCCCGCCAGTGTGTTTTGTTGGCGCTCAAAATCTTGGCTAGTCAATGCTTGATGTGTGATGGCTCTATGTTGTCGGCTAAGCAGCAACAGTTGGCGCAGCAGAACTAAAATCTCGAATTTTCGTTCAAGACCGGAATGACGTTTCTTTGAATGGTGAAACAGGGTTGCAAGAATCGTCAGGGACAAGATTAGTGAAAAAAGCACAAACATAACTTACTCCTTGTTAATGTTAACCTACAAAGTGGTAGAGCAGATATGGTGCCAATTCTAATTTTCTTAAAATTCAATCACTTAAATTTTGTTATTGAATTATTTTGAACCGATTTGGTGCATAAAGCACTGATAATGTGAGGGACATAAAAAAGCCCCACTCGATGAGTAGGGCTATGAGTTAGACGATTTATTCAGTTTACATGACGCGCATGCCAGGCTGAGCGCCTTCGTGTGGTTCAAGGATCCACAATTCGCTGCCACCAGGGCCAGCGGCTAGGATCATACCTTCAGACATACCAAACTTCATTTTGCGAGGTTTTAGGTTTGCTACCATTACGGTTAGCTTACCTTCCAGTTCTTCAGGTTTGTAAGCCGATTTAATGCCCGAGAAAACCTGACGAGTTTCACCGCCGATATCAAGCTGGAACTTGAGTAGCTTGTCTGCTTTTGGCACTTCTTCACATGAGATAATACGTGCGATACGCATGTCCACTGCGGCGAAAGCGTCAAATTCAATCTCGTCAGCGATTGGATCTTTGTCGAGTTCTGTTTGGCTAGCTTGGTTCTTTTCAGCTTCAGCTTTCTCTTTCGCTGCTACTTCAGCGGCAGCATCTTGCTTAGACGCTTCAACCATATCTTCAACTTTTTTAGGATCGATGCGGTTGAATAGTGCCTTGAACTTCGTGATTTCATGAGCGGTCAGTGGCGTCGCAATGCCATCCCAAGTGAGTTCTTCGTTCAGGAATGCTTCAGTGCGCGCAGCAAGCTCTGGCATCACTGGCTTGAGGTATGTCATCAGTACGCGGAATAGGTTAATACCTACAGAACAGATGTCTTGCAGCTCTTGGTCTTTACCTTCTTCTTTCGCCACTACCCACGGTGCTTTCTCGTCAACATACTGGTTCGCTTTATCTGCTAGTGCGGTGATTTCACGAATAGCACGACCAAACTCACGAGTTTCGTAAAGTTCTGCGATACGATCTGCCGCCGCCGCAAACTCGTTGTATAGCTCAGGTTCAGCGAAGTTTGCCGATAGCTTGCCTTCAAAACGTTTAGAAATGAAGCCAGCGTTACGAGAAGCAAGGTTCACAATCTTATTAACTACGTCAGCATTAACGCGTTGAGTGAAGTCTTCAAGGTTAAGATCCAGATCGTCGATACGGCTGTTGAGTTTCGCTGCATAGTAGTAACGCAGACATTCAGGATCTAGGTGCTCTAGGTAAGTCGCTGCCTTGATGAATGTGCCTTTCGACTTAGACATTTTTGCACCGTTAACCGTTACGTAGCCGTGTACGAATACGTTATTTGGTTTACGGAAACCACTGCCTTCTAGCATTGCTGGCCAGAATAGAGAGTGGAAGTACACGATGTCTTTACCGATGAAGTGGTATAGCTCGGTCGTGCTGTCTTTTTTCCAGTACTCATCGAAGTCTAGGTCGTCACGTTTGTTACATAGATTCTTGAATGAAGCCATGTAGCCAACTGGCGCGTCTAGCCAAACATAGAAGAATTTGTCTTTCTCGCCTGGGATCTCGAAGCCAAAGTAAGGCGCATCACGCGAGATATCCCATTGTTGAAGACCAGATTCGAACCACTCTTGCATCTTGTTTGCAGTTTCAGCTTGTAGCGAACCAGAGCGAGTCCACTCTTGTAGCATGTTTTCAAACTGAGGTAGGTCGAAGAAGAAGTGTTCAGAATCTTTCATTACAGGTGTTGCACCAGATACTGCTGATTTGGGATCAATCAGTTCAGTAGGGCTGTATGTCTCACCACAGTTGTCACAGTTGTCGCCGTATTGATCTTCAGACTTACACTTAGGGCAAGTACCTTTCACGAAACGGTCTGGAAGGAACATCTCTTTTTCAGGATCGAAAAGCTGAGAGATAGTACGGCTAGAGATAAAGCCATTTTTTTTCAGTTCCAGATAGATGTGAGATGCAAGCTCACGGTTCTCTTCTGAATGAGTGCTGTGGTAGTTATCAAAGCTAATATCGAAGCCAGCGAAGTCTTTTTGGTGTTCTTCACTTACTGCAGCGATCATCTCTTCTGGCGTCATACCCATCTGTTGTGCTTTTAGCATGATTGGCGTGCCGTGAGCATCGTCAGCACAGATGAAGTTTACAGTGTTGCCGCGTAGGCGTTGGTAGCGAACCCAGATGTCAGCTTGAATGTGCTCAAGCATGTGACCTAGGTGAATCGAACCGTTAGCGTACGGAAGGGCACAAGTGACCAGCAGTTTCCTTGGATCAAGAGTTCTTGGATCGTTTGCCATACTTAATATTCGCTTCTTAGGATGTATAAAAAAATAGAGAGTAATACTACCTTATCCAACCAGTGACTCCAAGGTACCAGTTACAGGAATACCCTAGTTTTTTCATGGTTCAGTCTAGGCTGACAGAGTGTTACGATTAGATGCATAAGGAGGACCTATGCGTCAATTCAGTTCAAAGCAAGATTTTTGTGATTGGTTAAACCAATTTGAGCATTCAAGCTTAGCGCCACAGTGGGCGTCAGTAGCCAAGATCGTTAGTGTTGAAGCGGCGGGCTTTAAGATAGAAATTCCTTTTGCAGCTAACGGTTTAGTTGAGGAGCTGACTGACTGGATAGCGGCTGCTCAATCGAAAGGTGAGGTGGCGTCGTTTTCGTATGACATTCTTGTTGCACCAAAAGCCCTTGAGACACACGTTGCCTCACAGGTGAAAGGGGTAAAAAATGTTATTGCTGTTACGTCAGCAAAAGGTGGAGTAGGTAAATCGACGACATCGGTAAACCTTGCACTTGCGCTGTCAAAATCTGGTGCAAAGGTCGGATTGCTTGATGCAGACATCTATGGCCCATCGGTTCCTCTTATGCTAGGGCAGACAGAGGCTCAGCCAGAAGTTAGAGATGGCAAGTGGATGCAGCCGATTGTTGCCCATGGTATTTACACACATTCAATCGGTTACTTGGTTTCAAAAGATGAAGCGGCTATTTGGCGTGGCCCTATGGCGGCGAAAGCGTTGGCTCAACTTCTCAATGAAACCGAATGGCCTGAGCTAGATTACTTAGTTATCGATATGCCGCCAGGTACGGGTGATATCCAGTTAACGCTTGCCCAGCAAGTCCCAGTCACGGGTGCGGTTATCGTCACGACACCGCAAGACCTAGCGTTGGCCGATGCGCGTAAAGGTGCAGCCATGTTTCAAAAAGTAGACGTTCCTGTGGTTGGCATTGTCGAAAACATGAGTTACCACATCTGTAGTCACTGTGGCGAAAAAGAGCACATCTTTGGTGCTGGTGGTGCAGAAAAAATGTCCAATGAGTATGGCTTAGACTTGTTAGCTCAAATCCCTCTACACATTCAAATGCGAGAAGATATCGACCGAGGCGAGCCGACAGTCGCTGCTCGACCTGAGTCTGAGCATGGAAGACAATATCTCACCTTGGCGGAAGCAGTAAGCTCGAGATTGTACTGGCAGGGCAAAGCAAAACCCGATTCAATACTGTTTACCATGGTCGAATAATCGGTAGTGTGGTCAAAAAAAGAGCGTTCATTTAGCGCTCTTTTTAATTCTTATTCCGTGTAATCGATTGCGCTGAAAACTTTTATTCCATTTACGTAAATCGGCTTAATAGCGACTGGCAACTCACCTCTTAACTCCCTATAATCAGGCGGTTTATCTAAATTTGTCCTAATACACAGAGCTCGGTTCGATGAGCACTGCTAGTATTAGCATATGACACCAATCTAATTCATCGGGTGCAAGAATAATGTCTGATAATAATCAATGCGTCATCGTCGGTATTGCTGGCGCGTCTGCTTCTGGAAAAAGTTTAATCGCTAGCACTATCTACAACGAATTACGTGCGAAAGTGGGCGATCATCAAATTGGTGTGATTACGGAAGATTGCTATTACAACGACCAAGGCCATCTGAGTATGGATGAGCGTGTAAAAACCAACTATGACCACCCAAGCGCACTCGATCATGATCTGCTGTGCCAACACCTAGAGCAGTTAGTTAAGGGACAAGCAGTAGAAGTGCCTGAGTACAGCTACACTAAGCACACCCGTACAGAAAACACCACAACAATGACGCCTAAGAAAGTCATTATCCTTGAAGGTATCCTTCTTCTGACCGATCCTCGTCTACGTGACCTGATGCACGCGACGGTATTTATGGATACGCCGTTGGATATCTGTCTGCTACGTCGTGTAAAACGTGATGTAGAAGAGCGCGGCCGCACAATGGATTCAGTGCTTAAACAGTATCAAGAAACCGTTCGTCCAATGTTTATGCAGTTTATCGAGCCATCAAAGCAATATGCAGACATTATTGTACCTCGTGGCGGTAAAAACCGTATCGCGATTGACGTGCTAAAAGCTCACATTGCAAAACTTTTGAAAGCTTAATACCGAATAAACGCTTAAGACTTTATTTTTTATGAGATAAGTGGCACTTTTAGTGCCACTTTCTTTTTATGGTCGTCTGTTATTCTGCCACGATCATTTATACTTGGAGCTTGCCTCTTTTTTTTGGTGTGCTCACCAAGCAAGGATACTGCTGATGAAGAAACTATTACTAATAATAGCCATCCCTGTAATTGCTATTCTTGGTGCGATTATCGCGTTGGTTACCCTCGTTAACCCCAACCAATTTAAACCACTAATTGTCGAACAAGCCAAAACTCAAACTGGGTTAGATCTGGTCATCGACGGTGATATTAGCTGGAAGTTTTTCCCATCGATTGGCTTTGAGCTAGGTCAGACTGAATTGCGTAACCCGCAAGGTTTTGAACAGCTGAATATGTTTAAAGTCGATACGGTAGGGATTGATGTCTCTGTCATGCCTTTGTTTAACAAGCAGCTCGAAATTGGCAACATCACACTGGATGGTGCTGCGTTCTCATTAGAAACGCTAAAAGATGGTACGCGAAATATTGATGCTCTTACTCAGGCACAAAACGCTCAGGCAGATACCGCCACTTCAGCGCCGACAACAGATGTTGCTTCTGAGCTAGCCGAGCAGAGCTCAGAAACCCCAAGTTCCGCGCCAGCTTGGAGTATCAATTTAGCGGGTGTCACAATCTCTAACGCTTCGGTTGATGTTCAGGATAAACAGGCAGGCTCGTTTACTAAACTTTACGATGTATCACTAAATCTGTCTGAATTTACCGCAGAAAAATGGACCAAAGTCGAGTTTGCTGCCAAAGGTGAAAACAATCAGCAGAAGTTCAGTGCTAAAGGTGATGCTGAATTCAAGCTGGCTACAGGTTTCACGCAATACGCTCTGCGCAATATAAATCTCGAGGCAAGCATGAGTGATCCTGCCACTCGTATTGATAGTGTTAAGCTCGGCCTAGAGACGTTCGAGTTTGATAAAGCCAATGCGTTAACCTACTCAGTGATAGGTAATGCGGCTGGTCTTGATATTGATATGAAAGGCTCTGCTTCGTTAACCGTTGATCAGGCGATTACCAAAGTATTAATGAACAAATTGATACTAGATGCACAATTCAAAGGCGAGACTTTGCCACAATCGCCGATGAAAGTGGATATGGCATCAGACCTATCGTTTGACCTAGTTAAAAGTCACTTAAGCTTTGTACTAGAGAAATTAACTGCCAACGCACTGCAATTTGACGGTAAAGCGGATGTGACGCTCGTGGAGATTCCAAAAATTCGTTTTGCGTTGCACAGCCCTAATATTGATTTAGATGAGTTTTTAGGCCTTCATCAGCCAGCCGAAGAGCAGAAACAAGCTTCTTCTCCAGCACAAAAATCTGAACAGAAACCATCTGAAACATCGCCTAAGAAACCTGTTGAAGAGGTTGAACCTGATTTAACGGCATTAAAAACGTTGGATATAGAAGGTGATATTAGTATCGACAAATTCAAAGCGAGTAATGCCAAAATGCAGAATGTGAAAGCAAGCTTCTCTGTGAATCGTGGTGTTGCTGAACTGACTTCGTTTACGTCCAATTTGTATGAGGGCTCAATTAGTGCAACAGCACGTTTAGATGCACGTAAATCACCAGCCAGCTATACGGCTATAAAACGCATCAAAGGTGTTAAAGTGCTGCCTTTACTGAAGGATGTAGCTAACAATGAGACCTTAGAAGGGACGGGTAACATTGATGTTGACGTAAAAGGTACTAGCCTGACGCCAACTGGCATTAAGAAGAACTTAGTCGGCAATGTGGTGATTAACTTCGAAGATGGTGCAGTTAATGGTATTAACGTCGCTCAGTTAATTCGTGAGAACTATGCAAAGATCAAAGGCGAAAAAGTTGAGTCCGTTGATGAAGTGCAAAAAACTGACTTCAGTGCGATGAAAGCAACACTTAAGCTTAACAAGGGCAATGTGTCGACTAACGATTTGACCATGCAATCACCATTGCTGCGCATTCGTGGTACAGGCAGTGCCAATTACCTCAATGAAACGGTTGATTTTACCGTCAGTACATCGATTGTCGGCTCTTTAGAAGGGCAAGGTGGCAAGGACATTGATGAACTCAAAGACGTTACCATTCCTATCAATATATCTGGTCACTGGTCTGAACCTAAGTTCAAGCTCGTGTTCGATGATGTGCTAAAACAGAAAGCGGAAAAAGAAATTGATCGTGGTCTGAAAAAGCTCGATGAGAAATTAGGTGACAAAATCAAAGATGAAAAAACCAAGGAAGCGGTTAACAGCTTAATTAAAGGCTTGTTTAACTAACATCTTAAATTTTGTTATATAAAAAAAGGGCTTCTAATTTATTAGAAGCCCTTTTTTACAATTGTAAGGTTATTCTGGTCAGGTTGTTGGCTTAGTTTTCTAACCTAAGTCAATTAAATTAGAGTACCACGCATATATCATCAATATTATCTTTATCATAAAGTTGTCCTCGCAACAGTACCCGTGATATTACAACGCAGATATGAGTATATTCATACTCGTATCCATTGAGAGTGCCATTACTTGTCGAGAATAAACTTAAATAATAACAATCTAATAGGTTTTTTTTTTGCTTGGGGATGCATTGTTTGGAATAAATCTCTTTGGGAATAAACCCTTTTCGGGATAGGTTTTAAGTGATGGTTCCTACATTGATTTCGGTATTATCCTACAGATTCGTGCGTTTTTTGTTGTTATCATGTTAAGTAACTCGACCGTATTTAATAAGGCGTACATGTGTACGAATAGTTGGTGTAATAAATGAGAAATTTCATTCATGGATTAGGTATAAAAAGTAAGTTAAATATTTCTTTTATCGCTATATTAATTTCATTTTCTTCAGTTTATATCCTTAAGCAAGGACAAATGAACGACGAGATAGTCACTTTGTCTGATATTTCTCACTCAGCACTCACCTCCATAAATGCAATTAATGACAACGAAATACAGCCAACCTATGAGATCTGGTTATTATTTCTTAAAGCATCAACGCGTAAGGAGCTTGAGAGTGAGTTTTTAAAGTCATTGGCTGAATGGCACCAAAACTTTGAAAAGGGCTTCATTGATGATGGTAAGGCAACCACCGCTGCTCGAAAAAACAAGTTTAATAATTACTATGAACATGTAAAAGAGCTGGTAAACTATAAGAGGAAATACTCAACGGATAGTGACGAGCTTGACTTGTACTTGCAAAAATCTGATATGTTGGCATTGGAATTAATTACATCACTTGCAGATTTTTCTGATGAGATGAATGCCAGTATTAGAAATGAATTTAAACAATCAAATCAAGATGTAAAGGAAATTACCACTAATAGCTATATAGAAATATCTGTTATATTTATTGTCGCTTTGATTTTCTCTTGGTATATATCAAATGGTTTATCAAGATCTATTAATAACATTGTTCTAGATTTGCAAAAAATGGCAAGTGGAGATTTTACTGTTGTTAGTTCGTATGAAGGTAACAATGAAATAGGCCTTTTGTCGAAGTCTATTAATCAGCTATCAGAATCCGTTTCTAAAATTATCAAAACGATGAATTCGAACGGGCTTAATGTGGCTTCATCTGCGACTGAGCTATCATCGGTGATGCAACAATCAAAAGATAATGCGATACAAGAGCGAGAGCAGTTTAATCAAATTAGCGTTTCAATTACGGAGTTGTCTTGTACCGCTAAAGAGGTAAATAGCAACGCATCTCTTGCAGAGGAAGCATCGAAAAAAGCGCAGCAACATATTTCACTGGGTCGAAGCCGAGTTGATTGCTCTCAAGAAATTGGATTGAAGATCTCTGGTTCTATTCATGGCTCTGCCCAAGTGATGATGGCGCTGAAGGAACATTCGAGCAATATTGGTCAAGTAGTAGAAGTAATCAATGGTATTTCAGAACAAACGAACTTGCTGGCTCTCAATGCAGCGATAGAGGCAGCTCGAGCCGGAGAGCAAGGAAGAGGTTTTGCTGTTGTAGCAGATGAAGTGAGAAGCTTAGCGGTTAGAACACAAGAATCAACATCAGAGATTCAGAGTGTTATTGGGGCGCTTCAAGATCAAGCTGAAACGGTCTATAGACAGATTCAAGATAATTTAGAGTTGCTAAAAGAGAGTGAAGACATTTCCCAGCAAGTTTTGAATGCTTTTATGGATATCGACTCCTCTGTGCAAAAAATTTCTGAACAAAATACGCTAGTCTCGGCGGCTTCGTCAGAGCAGGTGCAGGTGACGGAATCTATTTCAGAGAACATTACGCTTCTATCTGGGCTCGTAACAGATAACAGCGAAAGCATTGAACATTGTTTTGAAGCTTCTGACGAACTTGCTCGTTTATCTGAGGATCAAAAGGAGCTATTAGGTCGTTTCATTGTCGAGTAGCTTTGTACTCCAAACACCTAGATTCTTACATCTAGGTGCTTGTCTAGGTTACCAGTCGACGCCTTTGAGGGCTTTTACACCTGACTCAAAAGCATGTTTGACGTTTTTCACTTCGGACACCGTATCTGCAAGCTCGATCAATGTACGATGAGCGGCGCGACCTGTGATCACTACAGATTGCATCTTAGGACGGTTAGTCAGCGCATCGACAACCTCATCTAAGTCTATGTAGCCGTAACTAACCATGTAGGTCAGTTCGTCAAACAGGATAACGTTGATCGACTCATCTTTAAGCATTCGTTTACACTCCTGCCAGACGATTTGCGCTGCTTCTGTATCGGCTGCTTTATTCTGTGTTTCCCATGTAAAGCCTGTAGCCATTACTTGGAACTCAACGCCGAGCTTTTCAAGAAGATTACGCTCACCATTGTCCCATGTCCCTTTAATAAACTGAGCAACGGAACATTTGAGGCCATGGCCTACTGCTCGTGCAATAGTACCAAATCCAGAAGTGGATTTTCCTTTGCCATTGCCAGTAATCACCAACAACAAGCCTTTCTCTTCCTGAGCTGCCGCGACTTTCGCATCGACCTCTTGTTTTACTTTTTGTTGCCTTACTTTGTGACGTGCTTCTTTGTTGCTCTCAGAGACCATGGTTATTCCTTTTTTATTAAGTCACTTTGTGGATATGATAACCGATTCAAGTTGATGCAAACACCTACCAGTTTTATGGACAACTAATAGCTAGCGAGGAGGCTAGGTCGATGGCGAAGAGAATACTCGTCGTATGTATGGGAAACATATGTCGTTCACCAACTGGTGAAGCTATATTGAGAGCTAAGGCAAGCCAGCGAGGTATTGACGTTGAAGTTGATTCCGCAGGTACAATTGGTTATCATCAAGGCAATCCACCAGATGCGCGTTCCAAAGAGGCGGGAGAGAAACGCGGCTATTCATTTAAAGGCATTCGCTCAAGGAAAATTGTTAGCAGTGATTTTGAAGCTTTTGACCTCATTCTTGCTGCAGACAGAGACAATAAAGCGGATCTTATTTCCCAGTGTCCGGCCCATTTTCAGTACAAGATTCGACTATTTTTAAGCTATACCAATTCAAGCTACGATGAAATTCCAGATCCATACTATGGCGGTGATAGCGGATTTGAGTTGGTGTTGGATCTCATTGAAGAAGCGTCTGAGAAAATTCTAGATTCTCTATAAACAACTGTCGCTCACCATTTTCAATACCTAGTGGTGAGCACTCTAAGCAGCCATCACACGACCACTAAAGTAGTCATTAGAGACAATATATTCTGTGTTCCGAATCAACTCATCTTGTACTTTAGCCCAATGGGTATCGTCATGATCAAGAGCAGGCACAACACCAGCAACTCGAATGTTAAATGGCGTTAGTTCACGAGCCCAGCTTTGGGTGAAGCCAACGACCATCGAGGTGGCATTGTCAAAACCTGATAAATCCTGATATTCCGGATGTGCAATGACATTAACAATCACGCCATTTTTCTTCTCTTGTCGCATGCGTTCTGCGGTTGCTTGACCAAAACTGAACATGGTTGCTGCCATTAGGGAGAGCTTTTGGGTAAACAATGCACTGGCTTGTTGATCAAAAATGTGTGGCATGGCTTCTGCCGTCAATGCATTAATTAATACATCTGGTGAGCGTTTGACGGAGCTATCCATAAAACAGAACAGGTCTTGAATTGAGCTTAGTGAGTGATCTTGAATCGTGAACTGGAATACATTGTCGGAGATCTCACTGCACAGACGATAGGTCTGTTTTAATTGTGGATTGTTTACATCACACAAAACCACGGTCGCCCCAAGCGAGGTGAAGTGATACGCAAGAGTACTCCCGATCTGAGAACCTGCTGATGTGATTAAAACGACAGCTTTTTTTATATCCATTAGCTTACCCCCCATAAGCAATGTACGCGCAAAAAGGTGTCCACATATCATGGTAGATTAACTGTGACTTAGTTGTGAATAAGGTCAAATAACCTTAGTGAGATGGAAGGTTATTTACGATTCTTTGGCGCTATTCACACATTGGCGGGATCTTGCTAGTGGAGTAGCACATTTAAGACAAAAAACTGTGAAGTAGAATGATGGTGCTAAGCTTGTGCTTGAATTTGGAAAGTACGCTGAGCTTTGATTAATTGGTTATAAAGATCGATAGGCATCAAAGACTTAGGTTCTTTTTCACTGAGCAGCCTTCGCTGATGACCCGACAGGTTATGGTAGACCTCTTCTGGCAAGTCATGAGTCTCTTCTGGCAGATAGGTCAGAGCGTCAGGTTTTAAGTAATGACACAGTTTTGCACTCGGTAAACCGGAGCTATGAAAGAGAGATGCTTGCTGGGCAGAAAGTTCATAGGAGCTTTGATCTGAGCGCAATTGTTGTGGGCCTTGCAACTCGAAGCGTTTGCGTAACGCTTGCTTACTGGTGTCCACTTGGTCAATTTTTTCCGTCGGCGTGTTGTCGCGAACGTCATCAGAGAACATTGACAGAATTAGCGCAAAGTCTGCACGACGACCTTCGTGTACGGCATGGTTGATCCCATTACCGAACTGAAGTTCGTTGATAATTGCTGCTTTGTCTAAAGTATGAATCTGCATAATGCCTCTCGAGTGTTGCTTTTATAGCGACTTAGCTGCGAAAAACTTTAGGAAAATCATAGTGAGAAAAGCAAAAAAGCCAGCGAAATGCTGGCTTTTAATATGACTAAATTTTAATCCTAGGGAAGATGGATTATTTTGCTAGGTTTTCTGCAACGAAGTCCCAGTTAACCAGTGCCCAGAAACCGTTCATGTAGTCTGGACGTAGGTTACGGTAATCGATGTAGTAAGCGTGTTCCCATAGGTCAACAGTTAGAAGTGGTGTTGTGCCTTCTTCTGTTAGAGGAGTCGCTGCATTAGATGTGTTTACGATCTCTAGAGAGCCGTCTGCTTTCTTAACAAGCCAAGTCCAAGAAGAACCGAAGTTGTTGATAGCAGAGTCTGTGAATTTTGCTTTGAACTCTTCGAAAGAACCGAATGCAGCGTTGATTGCATCTGCAACTGCACCTGTTGGTTCACCACCTGCGTTAGGCGCTAGACAGTGCCAGTAGAAAGTGTGGTTCCAGATTTGAGCTGCGTTGTTGAAAACACCGCCAGTAGAAGTCTTAACGATTTCTTCTAGAGTTTTGCCTTCAAACTCAGTGCCTGGGATTAGGCCGTTAAGCTTTACAACGTAAGTGTTGTGGTGCTTACCGTGGTGGAAATCTAGAGTTTCTGCTGAGATGTGTGGTTCTAGTGCGTCTTTCGCGTAAGGAAGAGCTGGTAGTTCAAATGCCATTGCTCAATTCTCCATTGATGAGAAAGGGTTGCCCCTCTCGATTGCTTCCAGTGTTATTTATTAGTCATGGCCAGTGAATCACCAACCATGATCAATTTGCTGACTTGCGCTCTAGTTTAGCAAGTTTTTACTTTATTAAAAGCGCAGGGTGACATTTTCTATATGAAATTTCTTTATTAGTTAAGCTCAGCAAGTCTCAAAAGCATAACCTTGCAAATAACCATAGATATTATAGGCTTTTTATTCTGCGCTAATGGTTTAGAATGTCCAGAATATTTGCAGTAACTCCATTAAGAGGAAGCAATGGAAACTATCGATAAAATTAAACAGCAAATCGCAGAAAACTCTATCCTTCTATACATGAAGGGTTCTCCTAAACTACCTAGCTGCGGTTTCTCTTCACAAGCGGCACAAGCGCTGATGGCTTGTGGCGAGAAGTTTGCGTACGTAGACATTCTTCAAAACCCTGATATACGTGCAGAGCTACCAGCTTACGCACAGTGGCCAACTTTCCCTCAACTATGGATTGAAGGCGAGCTTATCGGTGGTTGTGACATTATCATTGAAATGTTCCAGAAAGGTGAACTTCAGCCTCTAGTAAAAGAAGCGGCTGAGCGTGTAGCGTCTGACGAAGAATAATACTGTTTAAATTTACAGTTTTTCTTGATTTATAAGGGCCACATTCGATAATGTGGCCCTTATTGTTTTTAGCTAGTTCTACTTTATGTCACGTCTGTTTATCGCTGAAAAACCCAGTCTAGGTCGCGCGATTGCTGCGGCACTGCCTGGCCCTAAAAAAAACGAGCAAGGATTTATTCGCTGTGGTAGCGGTGATGTGGTGACTTGGTGCATCGGTCACTTGCTTGAACAGGTAGAGCCTGATGCGTATGACGAACGTTATAAAAAATGGAATCTGGCAGATCTTCCGATTGTGCCGGAACAGTGGCAATTAAGACCACGAAAGTCTGCCAGCAAACAGTTAACCGTCGTCCGAAAATTGCTTAAAGAATCGAGTCAGATAATCCACGCTGGCGACCCAGATCGAGAAGGGCAACTGCTGGTGGACGAGGTGCTCGATTATTGCAAAGTAAGCAAATCGAAGAAGGATGCGACCCTACGTCTGTTGATCAGCGACCTCAACTTACCTGCAGTGAAACGCGCTTTGAACCAAATGCGCAGTAATCGTGACTTTATTCCACTGTCAATCTCCGCATTAGCTCGCTCCCGTGCAGACTGGCTTTACGGTATGAATATGTCTCGAGCGTATACCTTGCTTGGTCAAAAGGCTGGCTATCAGGGGGTACTGTCTGTCGGTCGAGTGCAGACGCCGGTACTTGGACTGGTTGTACGTCGTGACGAAGAGATCGAGAACTTCATCCCTCGTGACTACTTCACATTGCACGCACTGATTCCCTACCAAGATGGCTCGCATCCGTTTGATATCCGAGCGCGTTGGAAGCCAAGTGAAGCGTGTAAACCATGGCAAGATGAAGAAGGGCGGGTATTAAACCGCAAGTTGGTCGAAAATGTTGCTCAGCGAATAGCGAATCAACCAGCCAAAGTGGTTGAGTCTGAGCAGAAACAGACGAAGCAATCAGCGCCACTGCCATATTCGCTTTCAGCACTACAAATTGACGCAGCAAAACGTTTTGGTATGAGTGCTCAGCAGGTTCTGGATACCTGTCAATCGCTGTACGAAAAACACAAGTTGATTACTTATCCCCGCTCTGACTGCCGTTACTTGCCGCTTGAGCACTATGGTCAAGCTAGTAGTGTTTGTGACGCTGTCGCTAACAATGCCAAGGAGCTTGGTGAGGCGGTAAAGGGTGCAAACCTTAGCCTTAAATCAAAAGCGTGGAATGATAAAAAAGTCGACGCTCACCATGCGATTATTCCGACGCCAAAGAAAGCCTCACACAATGCGCTTTCTGCGAACGAGATGAAGATCTATCAACAGATCGCAAGACAATATCTAATGCAGTTTTACCCAGCGGCAGTCTACGCCGAAGCGAAATTGGTGTTTGATATTGTTGGAGGAACCTTTATTGCTAAAGGTCGTCAGTTGGTGTCCGCTGGCTGGAAAGAGTTGCTGGGCAAAGTGGATGATGAAGATTCTGGGGTAGATACGGTTCCACCACTGCCTGAAGGTAGTGTACTCACTTGCCGTGAGGGTGAAATTAAAGATCGCCAAACTGAGCCGCCGAAGCACTTTACGGAAGCGACGCTGCTACAAGCCATGACGGGTATTGCCCGTTTTGTCGCAGATAAAGAGCTAAAGAAGATTCTTAAAGAAACCGACGGCTTAGGCACAGAAGCCACACGTGCAGGGATTCTTGATACGCTGTTTAAGCGCCAGTTACTGCAACGACAGGGTAAGTCGATTCTCAGTACGCCAGCGGGTCGCGGTTTGATCCACGCGTTGCCGAGTGACTCTACATTCCCAGACATGACGGCAAACTGGGAGCACCAGTTGCAAGGTATGGCTGATCGCAATCAGGCATATCTGCCGTTTATGCAGGCGCTACAGCAACGAATTGATGACCTGATGGCTCAAGTTCGTAGTGGTGACGTTCCGCAATCTCTACGTCACTTACCGCAAGTAGAGCGCCCTGCCTACAAGCGTAAAAACGCTCGATATCGCAAAAAACCTGCGACGAAAACGGCGCCTAAGTCCGGTTAGCCGAGCTGACGACCACAGCGTTTAAAGAGCTGCTGCCAGTAGTCAATGTGGCGGCGTATGGCTAACCGAAAAGCTTGATGGTTTTGCGCTAACGGATAAACATAATTGTGAATATCAGGTTGAGGAGCAAACAGAGTCAAGTTTGCGGATAGGTTCTGATAATATCGGTCGAGCTGAGCCATATAAGGTTGGACTTTGGCGACATACTGCTGTTCGAAGACATTGTTCAAGTACTGGTATTTTGTAGTATTGCGGTTGGGCTGGCAGAGAACACTATGATCATATTCGGTAAGCTGCAGCGTGACCAGATTGAGCTTACTGGTCGCCATGACAAGAGAGTAGTTTAGATTGCCAACGATGTTATTTTTCTCCAGTATTTCTTGAACGTCGATGGTTTTCTCTTCGGATTGATGGAAGGCGAGATTGAGTCTAGTTAGCGCTTCATTGACCTCAGATACCGTTTGACCAAGATTAGCCTCTAACCACTGACTTCCTTGTAACTGTTTTTGCATCGCTTCACTAGTAAAGAGCAAGTTCCACTGATGCAATGCCAACTGTGCGCGTTTGTGTGCCCCTATCTCTGCCAGCACTTGCTGTAATTCTGGATCAAGTTGCGGACTATTAATACAACGTGACAAGCCATCCAATAGTGCATTTTGATAATCGTAGTTGCGAAACTCATCAGCGACTTTACCCAGTACGGAGTTTCGCTCAGCAATCAAGTTAAATAAGCCACACTGACGCAGTTGATAGCTATCGAGCAGCCCAATAGATATCGAGGGTATCTCAATATATAGGTCGCGCTTGCGAGGTAGATTGACATAGTCTTCCAATGTGCTCTCCACTTGGGGCGCATTTTGAATCCGTACCACCCGAGTAAGATAGTCATCGAAGAAAACGCTTGGGCGGTCAGATTGACAGGCGGTCAGAATCCAACAAGCCACGACTACTAACCCCAATGCCGACTTTGTCATTCTAATGCACCTTTGCTTGAGCGGTGTGAGACATATCGCTGTTTACGGTCTGCATATAGTCTGCCGGTGTTAAACCGAACTTAGATCTAAATCGTTGCGTAAAACGTTGTTCAGATTGATAGCCACACATATAAGCGAGTTGGAGGACACTCCAGTTTCTTGTTTGCATTAAATTGAGAGCGTGATTGAGCCTCACTTCGGTAAGCACATCGCGATATTGGGTGCCTTCTTTTTTGAGTCGGCGCATAAAGGTCGCTCGACTAATCGCAAAGTGACTAGCGACTTCTTCTAATGGGTGAGTGTCACTCGGAGATTGGGCAAGATAACGAGTCAGTTGCTGGCTAAACGAGGTTTGTTCGCTACTAAACAGGCAGTGAAGCGCTCCTCGCTCAGCTAACTGCTGATAAAGTGGAGCCAGCCAAAGACGCTGCGTGGCGTGACTCATTGTTTTTAAGTCGAGAGTAAAAAGAACATTTAGCGTCTGTTCAATCGCTTTATCGTTTTTGATCCAAGATTGTTGAAGCCTATTGGCATTGTCGTTGCTGAGTTGAATCAAACTTTGTGGGGCAGGGTGGTGAAAACTGAATACCCGAGATAGAAAAGCCCCTTTATCTGGAAGATTCTCAAAGCTAAATCGAGAAGATGCCTCGCACAGCAATAAGGTTGACGAGGCAAGATCTACTGTCCCTTGATTAATGAACAGCCTTTTACTGCCAGATAATATTTGAATCAGGCTAGGAGAGTGAATTGTCACATTACGGAGCTTTTGGAGCTGCTGTGCTCGAAACGTTGTCACTTGATAGAGGTGAGTCATCACATCTCCTTTTCGATTAGCGAGTGTATGTGGCTGTCAGTGTCGCTTTGTCTAAAGCCATACTATTAAGAGTAAATCCTACTACGGCAGCAGGTGTGTCTTTGTTGAGCCCTAGTTCAGCTTTAGGCAGAGCCCAAACGGTAAATTGGTATCGATGCATGCCGTCAGAGATCGGAGGACAGGCACCACCAAATCCAACCGAACCATAATCTATACGAACTTCTTTCCCACCAAGCTCACTGATGTTCGCTGCTCTTGGCAGTTGAGTTGTTTCTAGTGGAATATCAATGGCAATCCAATGCCAAAAACCGCTGCCTGTTGGGGCATCTGGATCGTAAGCGGTGATAGCGAAACTTTTGGTACCTTGAGGAATCTCTTTCCAACTCAATTGTGGTGAGAGGTTACCTCCATCGCATCCCCAGCCGGAATACTCAAAGGTTTTCGCCATTGGATAACCTTCCTGAATATCGCTACTGGTGAGCTGTAATGCACTCGCGGCGCCCGAAAAAGCGATGCTGGTGGCTGAAAGTAACGCCAAGCCAAGTGTGTGTTTACTCATTTTCATATTAACTTTCCTTATCTCTGATGTTTAAAGTGTTTTTGACCACTACAGATTAGAGGAAGCGCAAGATAGTAACTAAACAATAAGTATCATCATAATCTAAAATATGATCAATTTTGATACTTATGGTGATTTGATAAGCTCTGTAAGCAACCTGAAGCTGAGCTTCGCCGGATTGACGACTATAACTCAAGCTGGATGCATTGATAGTCGTTGTTAACCTATGCTCTCACGCGAAGCTAGCCTTAACGGTAAATCGATTTTGTTGATTGGCGGACAATCAGCTCCATCGGCGGTAAACGCACCTCGTGCTTGTTGCCATTCAATAGATTGAGAATCGACTCTGCGCAGACTACACCAGTTTCCTCGACTATTTGACCACTGAAGTCGATGAGTAGCCTTGCAACCAAATAACCAACTGATAACATGAGCCGTAATCTTTGCTCAAATTGAACCAATATGATCCTTCTGATTTATCACTCGCTTTATTCACAATTAGCTCTACCTGCTGGGCATCGTTACCCTATCAACAAGTACCGCTTATTGTTTGAAGCCATTGAAGAACAAAGAGGGAAAGATCCTCAATGGCTCCGCAGTCTGCACTATGTTGAGCCTCAGCCATTATCGCAGCAGCAAGTCAGTCAGTGTCACTGCCCCGACTACATTGATTCATTGATAACCGGAAAGCTTGGCGTCACTAAAATGCGCCGAATTGGTTTTCCCTGGAGTGAGCAGTTGATCAATCGGACTTTAATGTCGGCTGGTGGAAGCTGTGAAACCGTTCGGCAGGCATACAATAACGGGGTCGCGATTCATCTCAGTGGTGGCTATCATCATGCACATTACGATTTTGGCAGTGGTTTCTGCCTAATTAATGATCTCGTGCTTGCCGCCAAGCAAGGGCTAGATATAGAAGGTGTCGATAAGATTTTAATCGTGGATAGTGATGTGCATCACGGAGACGGTACAGCGACCTTATGCGATGGAGATGCGCGGATTATTACCCTCTCTTTTCATTGCGATAAGAATTTTCCCGCGCGTAAACCCGATTCGGATTTAGATGTTGCCCTGCCAAGAGACGCTGATGATAAAGAATTTCTTTCGGCATTTACTTCCGTTGTTGAGATGGCGATCAATCTTCATCAACCTGATGTTATTCTTTATGATGCAGGCGTCGATATTCATCAGGATGATGAGCTAGGCTATTTAAATGTAACGAGTGAAGCGATTTACGCGCGTGATCAGTTTATGTTTGAGTTAGCGAAACAGAAGCAGATCCCCATCGCTTGTGTGGTTGGGGGCGGTTATCGAAGTGAGCATCAAGAGTTGGTTCCAATCCACATGCAACTGATTCGTGCGGCGATAAACACTTATGGACGTTAATAAGGAGCACTCATGGAGCATCGCATCCGAGGGGCAGGGCTATTGATAAAAGATGGTGCAATGTTGCTGCTAAAGGTGAAAGACTTTAGCGGTGAATATTGGATTCCGCCAGGTGGGGGAATGGAAGCTTGTGACCAGAGCTCCAAGGCCTGTGTGGTGCGAGAGTTTAAAGAAGAGGCAGGAATAGAGGTCGAGGTCGGCGAGCTTATCTGCGTCAGGGAGTTTTTGGAGACACACACCAATCGTTATCATGCAGAGTTTTTCTATCTTATCGACAGCTACCTTGGCGTTCCCCATACAAGAAACCTGCGTGGTCTTAATGATGAAAGGTATATTCAATCTGTAGAATGGGTCCCGATTCCCGAGTTAGTTGACTTACGCATCTACCCTAAAGAGCTAAAAAACAAGGCGCTGGATTTGATTGAATCAGGACTGTTTTCCACCCATCTAGGTAGTTACGTTCAAGGTCAGTATGAAAACATCAATCAGCTATAGAAACGAAAAAACCGCTGTAAAAACAGCGGTTTAATCTTTGAAAGTGGCGGAGAGATAGGGATTTGAACCCTAGATACGCTATTAACGTATGCCGGTTTTCAAGACCGGTGCTTTCAACCACTCAGCCATCTCTCCGTTGTTGAAGCGAATAATATAGAGGTTCACAAATCTTGTAAACCCCTAATTTTATTGTTTGCTTTAATATTGAGCGGTTGAAAGTAAAAAGGTGGTTAAACGAGTGTTTTTTATACTTTAGGCTGCTTTGAGGCAATAAAAAAGAGAGCCGAAGCTCTCTTTTTTTAGGTGTATGGTCGGACTGAGAGGATTTGAACCTCCGACCCCCGACACCCCATGACGGTGCGCTACCAAGCTGCGCTACAGTCCGATGCCCATAATCTAATCTTAATTACGCTGTGGGTCAATCCTATAACGCTATGATTTAGTTGCTTTTTGCGTAAAAACGCTGCAATTCAGTCAAGCCTTGCATCAGAACTGGCAAAGTTGGGTTCTCATCTTTTAGACGTTGGTAATTCTCGTCATAGAGTTTGTAGTTGCCAAACTTATCAATGACTGTGGTGTCTTTGGTGGTAATTAAGGCTAAATCGCGCGAATCGCCTGCCAAGATCCATCTGCGTTTGCGTTCGTCAAACAGATTACGACCACTACTGAAATCACTTGGGTTCGACGATACGCCGAGTAAGTCTTGAAGCAGAGTGACCGACATATCAAGGTGGCTTGTTCTATGCTGATATTCAGCGGCAACTTTACCTGGCCAGTGAATGATCATTGGAACCTGTAACTGGTAACGACTGTAGTTTGAGTTTGAACCCCAGCTATTGGTTTTCGTCTCGTTAAACTCTGTAGCGTGGTTAGAGGTAATGATGATCACGGTTGAATCACTGAGCTCAAGCGTATTGATTTCTTTGAGCAGCTGAGCGATCTCTAGGTCAGCCGTTGCCACCGATTTTTTATAGCCAGCGATCAATTTGTTTGCTGCTGACTGAGCTTCACCGCTGTCGTATGTGTTAAAGTTATCGACGGTCGTCAGTTCAATGTAACTAAACCAAGGTTTATTGCCTTGTTGTTTTGCCCAATCTGCCCAAGCTTGGATCGCTAGCGAGTCTGGTGATTGAGTGTCGTTAAAGGCAATACCAGTAAAGTTCATACCGCGGAAAACCGTTTCACCGTAAAGAGGTTCATCAAAGTTATCGCCGCTAAACAGACCGAATTGATACTGCTTTTCGATAAGAGTGTCTATAAGGATAGGCTTAGAGCCCTGTGCCTTAATGCTGCTTGAGTAGCTGCTAGGTAATCCATAGAACAGACCGAAGGTACCAAATGAGTCATTACTTGAGCTGTAATGGTTGGTAAAGTTCTGGTTCTGTTGCGCGAACTGATAAGCCGCAGGCATCGTTTCTTTCGTCAGTACGTCGGAGCGTAGGTTATTGACGCTAACAACCAAAACGTTAAGTGCGTTTGCACGACGGTCAAACTCAATTTTTTCCAGTGGATAGCGTACTAGCTCGTTGCTATCTTGGCTTTGTTCTAAGCGCAATAAATACTCTTCGCGGTCAAGCAGCCCGTGTCTTTCCATGAATGACTTCGCGGTCATCGGGTAGGAGAGAGGGAAGTTCGCGCGCTGAGCTGTGATTGGGTTATAAAAATACGCGTCAGCCCAGACATAAATCAGATGGCTTGAGATAAAGCTAACAAAAAACAGTGCCGCGATCGGACGGCCAACATGTTTGTGCGACAACTTACGTTGCTTACGCCACACCCATTCAGATAAGGCAAGCTGCAATAAGAATATCAGTGGCAGGACGATAAATAAGTGCTGCAAGTCTACGGTTAGCGTCGAGCCTTCATCGCTAAATAGCACTTCCCATACCACAGGGGTCAAGTGCAAATTGATGGTTTGGTAGGCTTGCGTGTCGACCAGCAGTACAGTTAAACCGACTGTTGCAAAACAGACCGCCAGTAAGCGGAACAGCTTACGTGACGGAATGATAAAGGTCAGCGGAAATAGAACAAGTAGGTATAAGGCAAAGACAAGGAAACCAAAGTGACCAACCCACGATACTGCTAGGTAGAATTGTCCTAGTAGTGTTTCAGGCCACGGAGATTGAGTGATATAACGGGTTCCGATCAGCATTGCTGCGATGATGTTGAAAAAGGCAAACCAGTGCCCCCAACCCACTAACCGCGATACGCGTTCGCCGTATGTATTTCCGTTATCAACCATGTAAGTGTTCTATTATCCGTTATTGTTCTTAGTGTTTTTTAGTTTCTACAGAAGAAACAAGCGCTTCTGCGAATTTTTCAGCAATTGCTTTGCGTTGTGAAGCAGCAATATCGTGATTTAAGACATTGGTAGCGATATTACCCGCAATCATTAATGCAAGCTCTGGGCCAGCAGAATGTTTTTCAAGTACTGCGGCGATCTCCGTTAGGATTCGTTCAACTTGTTCGTCGCTGTATTTAGATGTAATCGGCATAAAGACTCTTATGATGATAGTAAAGCGGCTTATGATAACCTACAATGCCACGCAACTGAAACCTACGCAGCGATAAATTTCATCATGAGTCTTCATCTTTCAAACGTTATTCTTCATCAACTGCAAAAAAACGATGCCGATGAACTGGTTGTTAACTTTCGAACCGAGTCTCTCGCTAACGATTCTTCTACCGAAAATCTAGTGGCTGAACTGCATCGAGTGTTCAATTCAAAAGCAGGCAAAGGCTTCGGCAGCTTTAAATCAGACAGCGATTTTCAGGTCTGGTTGCAAGAATTGCGTCAAGGAAATCAAAATTTTTATGATTTCTCCCAGCTCAGTGCCAACCGTCTGAAGGATGAGCTATCTAAATACCCATTTGCTGATGAAGGCATTTTGGTTATTGCTGAATATCAGTCACTGGCTACTGACTACCTTTTTGTAGCGATTATTCCTTCTAATCAGAGTTTGAAGGTTACGGAAGGGTTGGACATCAGCGCAACAGATTATCTTGATTTATCAAAAATGGATATTGCCGCACGAATCGATTTGACCAGCTTTGAGACGGACAAAGATTCCAACCGTTACCTCGCTTACATCAAAGGACGCGTTGGACGTAAGGTTGCGGATTTCTTCCTTGATTTTCTGCAAGCAGAAGTGGGTCTAGACGCCAAAGTACAAAACCAAGTATTGATGCAAGCGGTCGAAGATTTCTGTGCGGATTCTAAGCTCGAAAAAGAGGAAGTGATCAGCTACAAGAAACAGGTGGCAGATTACTGTAATGAACAAATCAAATCTGGCGATGAAGTTCAGGTGAGAGAATTATCTGGAGAGTTACCTCCATCACAAGATGGCACCAGTTTCTTGGACTACACACAAGAGCAGGGATATCAGTTGGAAGAGAGCTTTCCTGGTGATCGTGCCGCCGTACGCAAACTCACCAAATACGTTGGTGCTGGTGGTGGTTTGAATGTCAGCTTCGATAGTTTGTTACTTGGTGAGCGCATTTTCTACGATCCAGAAACAGACACGCTAACCATCAAAGGCACACCACCAAATCTACGTGATCAACTGACTCGAAATAGATAATTGGTATAAGAACTGGACTGACTGCAATATTTTGCCAGTTAGTCCTCCACTTCCTCTATATAGTGTATATTCTTGTATTAAAGGGAAATAATCTATTTAGGCGGGAGCATGGAAGGTAAGGCGCTTAAAATCGGGTGGTTGTTACTGTGTGTGTGGGTCGCTTGCATTGCAGTACTCGCAAACAGTTATCGCTCGATAAATGCGACGAAAGAGCAAATCTATGAGCTCGGCAGCAGTATTCAAGACTTGCGAGAGACTTTCTCGTTTGACACGCCTTATCGCGTCCATATGGCGGACTCGCAATCACTCGATCTACAGCTTATCTATGCTCTTCGATTACAAATCGATGCGCATTATCAGAAAAGTTGGTACCTACCAGATGTCAATCAGTTACTTTTTACTACCGACCGATTTATAGAGCAAACACAGATCTACTTGGATAACAATTTAGATCTGCTGACCCTTGTCGAGCAGGTTCGCCTTAAACGTGAACGATACTCAAATGATGCCGAATTATCGCTGCTCTACTACCGAATCAGTGCCAATGTTCTAGAAGCGATTTTCAGCGACCGGAAATCGAGTCCTAAAATCTACCGAGAATTAGACCAAATCTACTCGTTGTCTGCCCAGTTACCAAAGGACGCACGACGGGATCTGCAACAAGTCTTAGCCCAGATTTCGTTGGTTTTAGGGGGGTACGCGCAAGGGCAGTACATCGTCGATAAACTGATGACGCACGATGTCTATGCTCAAATTGATATTCAAAGAATGGCCTACGATCAATTGTTGATGAAGCATATTTGGTTGGGGTTATTGATTACTTTGACTTTTATGCTGGCAGTATTACTGATGCTCCCCCTTGCTTATCGTCATACTCGTCAGGCGGTGTCTCAGCAGGGAGAGGAGTCAGAGCAAGAGGTCGAAGCCTCCACTGCCATCGAAGTTGTTCCGGATGATACGCCAGTAAGAAAAAACACCTTTCACAATGCATCAGATGAGCCTGAGATTAACTTTGAAAAAATGCTTGAATCGTTGAACAACGATATGGAATCGGTGTGCATGTTGTTGGAAGTGTTCATCGTGGACCACCATAAAGACGGTGAGCAGATTACGCTATTGTTGACAGATTCCCCTGAAGAAGCGCAAAGAAAAGCCCATAGTCTCAAGGGGGTGGGCGGCAATCTCGGCGCTACTAAACTACGTCAAGCAGCCGGTAAAGTAGAGGTGGCAATCAAAGACGATATTACTCTGGTGCCAGATTTACTAGATGAGCTGACTTGGCGTCTGGAAAGAGCGATCTCAGAAGCCAGACTTTTCTTAAAAGAGCATAATAATCAGTGAAATTGACGGTATACTGACTTTCAATCGATAAACTATCGAGCTTGTTTTTATTCGCTCAATCTGAGGTTTAGTTAATGCGTCGCTCTTCCGTCATTTGGTTGTTTTTACTGTTATTGCCATTGAGTGGCTGTTCCCTGCTAGAAGTTAAACTGGATAGTCAAACGACGCCGTTAACGCAGCAAGAACTTAATATGAGGCTGCTCACTCGTGAATACACCCAGCAGTTCTTTTCTCAGGTTGAACAAGCAGCGGATACTATCGCTGCCAATTATCAGCCTCAAGACAAGGTTAACCAATCTTATGTCTTGCTATGGAAGATCAACGCCGAAGAAGGGTTACAACGTTCAGCGTATCAAGTTTCTCCAACCGCAGCTCTGATCGATAGCTGGGTCTTCACGGAGCAGATGAATCAATTCTTTAACTCTGGTGCGGGTAGTGAGCTATTTGTCACATCCGATGCCAAGCAAGTCTCGCAAAGGCTATCTCAAGAAATCGATAACTTAGCCCACTCTTTGCTAAAGGGAAGTCGCTATAACACGACTAAAACATTTGTGGCTGAGTTTGCCGCTAAGCACCCATTTGAAGACTTAAGTTTTATTAGAACTCCCGCATATCGTGCTTGGTTAGAAGCAAACCAAATCAGTGAAAGTGAAGCTGTCTCGACGTTGGGTACCATGCCTGAGGCGCTTGGTGATGTGTCGGACCGATTGAGTCTTGTCTCTGAGCAGACGCCAAAGATAATGACTTGGAAAGCGCAATTGATCGCGATGAACAGCAGCATTAGTGGTGAGCAGTTAACGGCGACGCTACAAAGTTTGCAGGCCACTTCTGAATCTTTTCAGGACTTTGTAGAAAACAACCCAGAGTATATGGAGAACCTTGCCAAACAGATGGCGATTCAGTTGCAGCCGCTGGTTAATGATATCGATGTTCGTACCTCGGCGCGCCTCGACCAATTGAGTCTTGAACGTCAGGCGCTAGAGGAGATGGTCGCTCGAGAGCGTGCAGAGATTGCTTTGATCGTCAGTGCAGAGAGAGAGAAATTTACTCAGGATCTCGATAAGGTGTCACAAGACGTGCTGACACTAGCGATGGACAAGTTGGTGGAACTGATTAAGAGTACCATTATCTATTTTGTCCTGTTTATCGTCGCGATATTCTTCGCACCTCTAGGGCTAGGTTACTTGCTTGGTAAACGAAGTGCGGTGAAGAAGAGTGCTTAGATGAGTTTCTAAGTACGAAAATGCAAAATAAGCGCCTCAGATTAGGCAGCTCCTATCACTTAACGTGTTCGCAACACACTGGATAGCAAACCATACTGTTGCGAACGACCCCTCTGTAGCAGTGGGGTATTTTCTGATTTTTCATCATTTGTGATTGTTCACAGTCTCCTCGGTGCATTTTTTGCTTCCGGGCAACTTTTTGCTCGGTCTGAGCAAGATCTTGCTCGATTCGAGCAAAAAGTTGCCCAGCTCGTATATTAATAAATGCTTAAATTGTTGAAATATATACATTTTCATTTTGGCACGATTTTTGATTAAGAGTAAGTGTTATTACACACAACCTCTAAGGATTTTACTATGCCAACTCCATGTTATATTTCTATCGACGGTGAAACTCAGGGTCTGATCACGGCGGGCGCCTGTACGGCTGACTCTATCGGT